>CAIXBE010000507.1 GCA_903917595.1 uncultured Rhodobacterales bacterium | reverse complement strand
TGGTCAAGAAACAGCAGATGCGTTGGTCAGAACGCGGGGCAAACCTGCTCCTGCAGGTTCGTGTTGCCCTTGCCAATGGCGATCTTGCGGAACGTCTCGCCTACCGGCCGACTATTCAATCGAGGCAGACCACCATCTCCCCATTCGTGCCTTTACCGCTTTTTCAGCGTGCCGCATGACCCCAGGAAGTTGAACGGTCCCACAAACGCTGCCCAACGCGACGTGTGCCGGATTTAAGAGCAACGCGACACAAAGTGTTGCCGAATACTGTCGATCCACCCAGGTGTTTGATCCCACGGTTTGATGGTGCGATCCTTTCGCAGAAATGGAAGGAAGCACGATGGGACAAGTTCGTCACGGGAGCGCCACGACCACGCACGCTGTCAGAGCTGCAATACAGCGATCCGTTGCCCGGCAGGGCATTGCGCAGCAATGTCCCGATAGAGGCAAACTTCGCTCGCGCAGCTAAGCCGGGAGCTCGGCATCAATCCGAAGACGGTGGCGAAGTGGCGGAAGCTGGCGACGGTCGAGGACATGAAGACCGGGCCGACGGAACCGCAGTCCACCGTTCTGACCGAGGCCGACGAGGCGATCGTTGTCGCATTCCGGCGGCACACCCTCCTGCCACTGGACGACTGTCTCTATGCCCCGCAGTCGTCGATCTCGCATTTGACACGGTCAGCGCTGCATCGGTGCTTACAGCGTCATGGCATCTCGCGCCTGCCGGATATCGAAGGCGTCAAGCCCAAGCTCCAGAAGTTCAAGCGGTATCCCATCGGCTTCTTCCACATCGATATTGCCGAGGAGCAGACCGCCGAGGGCAAGCTTTACCGGTTCGTAGGTATCGACCGGACATCCAAGTCCACTGTCCGCTCAACTCGTTGCAACAGCTGACAGAAAGACGGCCTTGGAGTTCCTGCAGCACATGCTAGAAGCCGTGCCCTACCAGGTCCACACGGTTCTCACCGACAACGTCCTATGTGCGGAACGAAACGTCGATTTGGTCAGCAGATCACTGGGCATCCGAGCGACCGGATACCTGTTGAATAGTTGCCCAGGCGGGCTCCGCCGTCAAGAAGTGGTCTCTCCCATAGCAAACACAGGGTCGGCCCTGATGCCGCCCTCACCGTCCTTAAGACGAGATCCTAATTCCCAAGCGGAAGGCCCAAACATTGTCCACGAGGTCGCGCTCATGCGCCTCCACGGCCCTGTGAGAGAGGGGTCCTTCCGCCTGGGCTCGTCCCCTCGAAGAAGGGACGATAGGGTTCGCCGAGTTTGACCACGGCGTGAATGGTGCGCGCCATCTTGGCCGCGACGGCCGTATAGGCCTTGCGCCGAAGATGCGGGTTATGCCGGTCCTGCGAGATGTAGCGTTCGAAATTGTCCCGGAAGCTGTTGGCCCGTTGCAAGACGGCGGTCTGTCCCGCCATCCACAACACGCGGCGCAGGCGGGCATTGCCATACTTCGAGATCTTGCTCTGGCCGCGAAACATGCCGGACTGGACGGTCGCAAGATCCATGCCGCAGAACTTTAGGAACTGGCGGTGATGGTGGAAACGGCGCAGATCGCCCGCTTCAGCTAGGATGGTCATGGCATTGATCGGACCAACGCCGGGGATGCTGGTCAAAAGGCGAAAATCGGGCAGTTCCGACAGCAAGCTCACCGCCCGGTCCTCAATCTCGTTGCGCTGGCGGGTCAAGCTGCGCCCCTCTGCCAGAACGAGCCTGAACATGCGGATCGCCTCCGAATCTGGGTGAACCTGCAAAGCAACCGATGTCTTCGGCGTCTCGTAAATATCTGACAGAAGGTCACTTTTGCCAACGCGCCTGCCAAGGATCGGCCAGGGGGCCTGAACGAAGCTTTCCTTGGGCATTGCCGTGATCATGTGGGGTGACTGGAAGGCCTCAAGGAAAGCCAGAAACCAGTCCGTGCGAGAGCTGCGGTGAAACCGCTCGGCTTCGGGAAAATAAAGCGGCAGGTAGTGGGTCGGGATGCGGTGCCAAAGTTCGGTCTTGGCTTTGGAGACGACTTCGTGGGTCTTGGAGAGCTCCTGAATGTCATTAGTGCCCGCGATCATCGGATCGTGGAAGACCTGAACGGCGCCGATCTCCAGCATGCGCAGAATGACCTGCGCGTCCTTCGGGTCGTTCTTGTCCCAGCTGTTGTGCAAGGCTTCGCGCGTGCGGGCCAAGGCGACCGAGGACACTAGCTTCAGATCAAACCCTGCCTCACCAAGGTGGTGCATCAGAGCGCGGTGATAATTGCCGGTCGCCTCAAATCCCACCCTGACCGGCAGGCCGAACTCCGACAGAACGCGGATCAGGCGCTGGAAATCTTCGATCGTGTTTGTGATGGTCATTTTGCGGCGGCGTTGCTTGCCGGGTGCTGCAATCAGCACCTCGTGGCGATGCTTGGAAATGTCGATGCCTACCAGAACACGGGCATCCGAAGTATGCTCAACCTTGGCCATGGCCGGTCTCCTCTGTGGTGTGGTTCGCAAAACCACCATAGAAGATCCGAGACCCCGGTTATGGCCGCCTACTGCGCAATTTGAGGGCTGCGCAGACGGCCATAACCTCATCGTGCGCTCTGTTCCGAACGTGCTACGGCATCCAGTTCGCCGAGCAGCCCCGGAAACGGAACACCATCTACTCCCGGCCTATGCGCTTTGACATGATCAGCGAGTCCAACGGGATTGAGCACCGGCTGACCAAACCCAACCAGCCGTGGACGAACGGTCAGGTCGGGCGGATGAACCGGACGATCAAAGACGCCACGGTCAAGCGCTTCCACTACGACAACCACGATCAACTGCGAACACACCTCGCCGACATCCTCGCAGCCTACAACTTCGCCAGGCGGCTAAAGACCCTCAGCGGCCTTACCCCCTACGAATACATCTGCAAGGTCTAGACCTCAGAGCCAGATCGATTCATCCTAAACCCGATCCACCAGATGCCGGGACTGAACACCTAGTTGACAACCCCACGCTACAAGTCGCTACGCCCAATCATTTGTGCCCATTGACAACCAAAACCGCTGATGCTTTTAGTTGTCAGACAACATTGTTGTCTGACAACTAAACCTACCCGTTGGGGCAATACTATCAGGATCCACGATGCTCAACTTCGACGAAGCCCGCTTCTTATCCATCCAGCATGGGGCGGTGGCGCTTGCCCCTCGAATCGACGCGGCAATTTCAGCTGCGCTAGATGGTGAGTCGGACAATCTGTTCTTTCTGGGCACCGGGGGCGTGGCCTACCTGATGGAGCCAGCAATACTGCTTTTGCAGCGCCACTCTGGCCTGCCTGTGTATCGCGACTACCCAGCAGAATTGCTGGCCACCGGCAATCGCAATCTGACCGCTCGGTCAATCGTGATCATGCCGTCGCTGTCGGGCACGACCAAGGAAAGCGTGGCGATGCTGCACAGGCTGAAGGAGATTGGCGCACAGGTTATCACGTTGGTCGGACACGCAGATACGCCTTTGGGGCTGGGCGGCAACCCGGCGCTTGTAAACATTGCGGCTGACGACACGTCGAGTGAATCCTACTACATTCAGGCGCTTCTGATTGCGCTTTCGGTGATGAAGGCCCGCGGAGAGATTGACGACTATGCGGCAATCCTGACCGAACTACAGGCGCTACCTAAAGCACTTCTTGCTACCAAGCGCAGCTTTGAAAACAAGGCCGATCAATTCGCCCGGATCATCGCTGGAGCTGACTACCACATGTTCTCCGCCGCCGGAAACATGTGGTCCGCCGCCAACTACTACGCGACCTGCATTCTGGAAGAAATGCAGTGGATCCGCACCCGCCCGGTTCATGCCGCAGATTTTTTCCACGGTCCGTTGGAACTGATCGACAAAGACGTCAGCCTGATCCTTATGCGCGGCGAGGATGAAGCTGACGCGCTCGCCGACCGCGTCGCCCGCTTTGCTCCGCAATATACCGACCACTTCACCGTTCTGAACACCGCAGACTTCGTACCGCCAGAGGTTTCCGCCCGCTTGCGCTCTTTGCTGTCGCATGCCTTCATGGCAACGATGTTGGAACGACTTTCCGCCCACCTCGAGGTGATGCGCAACCATCCGCTGGCAACGCGGCGCTATTACAAGCGGGTCGCTTATTGATTTTGTATCGGGGAGACAGCCATGAAGATCAAGCCTCTCCGCTTTGCCGCCTTGGGCGATAACTGCATCGACTGTTACCTGCCGTTGCAAAGGGCGGCAGTTGGAGGCAACGCAGTCAATGTTGCGGTGCAACTGGCCCGGGCGGGTGAGCAATGCAGCTATTTCGGTGCCATAGGTCGGGATGAGGCCGGGCGCTGGACCCGCCAGACCTTGATCGAAAACCATGTCTCAGTGTCCTGCCTGCAAGAACTGGATGCGCCTACAGCCTATACCGATATCGATGTTGATGCTGCAGGCGAACGCTTTATCGCATTCGAAGATTTCGGCACTTCGGCACTTTACGCGCCGACGCCTGCCGACCTTCAACAGCTTGCGACGTTGGATCACATCCACATCGGCTGGTTCAAGGCTTCTGCGGCGCTGCGGCAGGCATTGAACGGCAACCCGGTCAGCTTTTCGCAAGATATTGCGGTAAACCCCGATGCCGCCGGGTTGGACGTCGGGTTTGAATCCGTAGGTCCATCGGAGCAGTTGGCGCGCGCTGCCTTGCAGCGATTGCAGGCGTCGGGCTGTCGCGTGGCCGTCGTCACCTGTGGCGCGATGGGAAGCATGGCGACGGATGGTGGCGATGTTGTTGCCACCGGCATCCGCGCCGTGCCCACCGTTGTTGATACCACCGGGGCAGGCGACACTTTCATTGCCGGGTTCCTTTCAGCGTGGAAGCGCGGGCAACCGCTGGCCGCCTGCCTTGCTTCTGGCCGCGATGCGGCGGCGGTTACGTGTGGCCATTTCGGCGGTTTCCCGCAAAGCCTTCGAGAGCTGAAAACGACGCCGGATCGATGTTGACAGACGTATGACAACA
This sequence comes from uncultured Rhodobacterales bacterium, assembly GCA_903917595.1. Lineage (GTDB taxonomy): Bacteria > Pseudomonadota > Alphaproteobacteria > Rhodobacterales > Rhodobacteraceae > Tabrizicola > Tabrizicola rara. Next base: position 830 of record CAIXBE010000507.1, on the reverse strand, counting down.
TGCGTCCATTGAAGCAGAACCTGCACTAAACCGCAGCAATTCAAAACAGGGAGACTCAGATGAAATTGACTTTGATCGGCGCAGTTGCCGCCATCTTGATGGGGCCCGCCGCCTTTGCGGGCGAAACGCTGGACCGTGTCGACAGTTCGAAAGTGCTCAAGGTTGCCACCAACGCAGGTTGGCCTCCGCAAAGTTATCTCGATGACAGCAACCAACTCGTCGGCTTCGACATTGATGTTGCCAACGAGATCGCCAAGCGTCTTGGTGTGGTGGCTGAATTTGATACGCCCGAATGGGGCGTGATGACCGGCGGGCGCTGGGGCGGACGCTGGGACGTGGCGGTCGGGTCGATCACGCCGACCAAGCCACGTTCGGAAGTTCTCGATTTTGCAGGCATTTATTACTTCACGCCCTATGTCTTTGCCGTCAACTCGGACAGCACGGTCGCCGATCCGAAAGAACTGAACGGCAAGAAAATCGGTGTCGAAACCGGGACCACCTCGGAAGAATATATCAACCGTAACCTGATCATCGACGCGCCGGGTGTCGCCCCGGTCGAATACTGGCTGGAGCCGAGTGAGGTGAAAACCTATGCCGACTCGATGCTGCCGTTTGACGATCTGCGTCTGGGTGATGGCGTGCGCGTCGATGCGGTGATCGCAGGCGAGCAGACCGTGTTGGGCGCGATCAAGAACGGCTATCCGATCAAGATCCTGCCGGGCGATTATGCCTTCCAGGAGCCGCTGGCCATTGTCGCCGACAAGGGCGATGCAGAATGGACTGCTAAGATTGGCGAGACCGTTGCGGCGATGAAGGCCGATGGCACGCTG
>CAIXBE010000506.1 GCA_903917595.1 uncultured Rhodobacterales bacterium | reverse complement strand
GATCGTGCCGCGCGATTTCTGCTTCTGCTCCCAGACCTTCAGGGTAAACGCCTCACGCCCCATCTCGCGGCGGGTGGGAAGGCCCGCCTTGGTCATTTCGCGTTCGGTCACCATCTGGGTCGCAATCCCGGCATGGTCGGTGCCGGGCTGCCAGAGGGTGTCATCGCCCATCATCCGGTGCCAGCGGGTCAGGATGTCCTGCAGCGTGTTGTTGAAGGCATGGCCCATGTGCAGCGAGCCGGTGACGTTCGGCGGCGGGATCATCACCGAAAAGGCCGGGTGGCCGGGTTTGGCATTGGCCCCGGCGGCAAAGGCGCGGGCGTCAAGCCAGGCGGTTGAGATCCGGGCCTCGGCTTCGGCGGCGTTGAAGGTCTTTTCCATCGGCATTTCAGATACCTTGCGCAATCATCGCCCGCTGCTTACCTGCAAGGGCCGTGTGGGAAAAGCGGCAAAGCGGTGTGGGATGGTGATCTATCCGAAATACTCGTTCTGGTGGGTGACCCTGAAAGGCGTGGGGTGGCTTTACATGATCCCGATGATCTTCGGGACGGCGGTCCTGATTGCGGCGCTAACCTTCAGCCTGTCGGCCTTCCGGTTGGAGACCCAAGGTCGCGACGCGCCCGGCGTGGTGACGTCCCTTGACGAGGACACCCACAGATGCGGCAAGAAGGGTCGCAGCACCTGCACGAACCACTGGGTAAGCTATCGGTTCACCACAGCATCGGAAGAGGTCCGACTGGACCGCGAGGCGGTCAGTTTGGACCTGTTCCAGCGGTTGCGGGTCGGGGCCAGCCTGACTGTGCGCTACGTTCCGGGACAGCCTGACATCAACGAAATCGAACCCGGCGAGATGCGGTCCGAAAGCTGGACCATGGTCTTGATCGCCAGCGGAATCTGGGGTGGTCTTGCGGTTTTCGGCAGCCGGCATCTGCGGGACTGCAGACGGGGCCTTTGGCTGCGTGACGCGGGCACCCTGCGCCGTACATTGGTGACGGAGGTCAAGGATGCGAAGATAAAGATCAACGGATTTCCGCTTTACCGCATCGTCTGGGCCGGTCCACCCGGCGAGGGTTGGGCGCATTGGAAATCGAACCTGCCCGAGGTCGGCAACGAGGTTTTCGTCTACGACCACCCGGGCGGCCAATGGGCATCGGTGTGGGAAGGCGACGTAGGCTCGCGCAACAACCAGCGTCCCGGGCGTCATGAGATCTAGGCCCCCCGCGACTGGCTGCCCCGCCTGTGCCGCCGGGATGATTGCCCAGCGACCAAGGGAAAGCGTCAGAAAGGCGGCAGGCCCTGCAAAGCGCGGGCAAAGCACCAGAGGGTCAGGGCGGTAAAGCCTGCGGCGGTGGCCCAGACGGTGCTGCGGCTGCCGGTCAGGCCTGCCAGCGGGACGGCGTGCATCGCGTGGGTGGCCAGGAAGTGGGGCAGGCGGAGGTCGCCGACCTCGGCCGACCAGCCGAACACGGGAAAGCGTGCACCGGTGGTGGGGGTGCCGATGTAATGGCCGGTACGGGAGGACAGTGTGCCCGCGACCAGAATGGTCAGCGCAAAGGTCAGGACAAGGCCAACGGCGATGGACAGGTGCAACGGGTCCGAACGCAAGCGCCAGAAGGCTGGAGCCATCGTGGCGGCAAGGGCTGTCAGCGTGACCGCGCTAAGACCGGCAAGGCCATATAGCGGCCCCCAGATACCCTCGACATGAAAATGCGAGCCGGTGCCAAGGGCGGCGGCGGTGCCGATCCAGATCAACTCATATCCGATGGCGGCGATCACAACGCCGATCCAGACCCGCCAGCGGCGGGATGTGAAGCTGTCTTCCGGCAGGAGCATGGCAAAGCCGGTCAGAGTAGCGGTGTAAAGGCAAAGCGCCACTTGGAATTTCAACGGCTTCAGCCAGACGTTGTCGTCCTGGAAGACGCGATCGTCCAGCGCCAATGCGACGATAATCGGCAAGGCGGAAAGCATGATGGCCAGTGTCACGGCCAATAGCTGACGATTCGGGGCCGAGGCGAGGGTCAGGCGTGGGGCGGCGAATGCTGCGGTCATGGCAGGATCTTTCCAACAAGGATGAAGCGGAGGATGGCAAAGGTCAGGAATCCGGCCGGACCGAAAAGGAAGGTCAGCACGAGGCAGGGCAGCAGCAGCCAATGGCTGATGCCTTCGGCTCGGGCGGTGCGGACCTCCCATGCCCCAAGGAAGAGGTCGAAAGCGAGGTAGTGCAACCAGCCGGCCAGCGCGATGTGGGGGCTGGTGAACAAGGCCTGCACCTCGGGCAGCGAGGAAAAGCCGCCAGGGGCATCGGCCCAGAAGGCCAGCACAAGGCCAGAGTAGGCCACGGACAGAAGCAGCGGGATGGCGGCGGCGCTGACAATCTGTGCGGCGCGCGGGGCCAAGGGGGACGCGACAAGTGCAATCCAGCCAAGCAAGGCAATCGGGCTGGAAAGCTGGAACAATTGGTCAGGGGTCATCGGGCATCCAATCTTTACGGTGTCAGGATGAAATGCCGCATTGTCTAGTCACTGTCAAGATATGATTTTGACATTGCCAAGACGATAAGTTAAGCACGATGAATGGACGACAAACCCTACCACCACGGCGATCTGCGCACGGCCTTGCTGGCGGCGGGCGAGGCGGAACTGGCCGAACGGGGCATCGAGGGCTTCTCGCTGCGGTCGGTGGCCAAGCGGGCAGGGGTCAGCCATGCTGCCCCGGCGCATCACTTCGGCGATGTCGGAGGGTTGCTGACCGCGCTTGCGACCGAAGGTTTCCTCCACTTTCAGGCGGCGATGGACGCGCGTGAGGCCGGTGCCATCGACCCGCGCGAACGGGCGGTGCGGGCGGGGCTTGGCTATCTGGACTTTGCCACGGCGCGCCCAGCACTGTTCCGGCTGATCTTTTCGTCAGCCAAACCCGATACCGCCAACCCCGCACTTCAAGTTGCGGCCGAGGCGGCCTATCTGCACCTTGTCGGGCTGGTCAATGCGATGGGCGGCGATGAGGCCGACATCATTGCCCTTTGGGCCGCAAGCCACGGGATTGCCGATCTGGCGCTGGGGGGCAAGCTGCGGATGATGCACCACATGCCCGAGCCTGCGCGCGAGGCCATGGTCAGGGCGGTTTTGACCCGGGTCCTGCCGAAGGCCAGCCCATGACCAGCGCCATGGAAGCCGCAGTACAGCGGCTGGCGCAAGCGCCGTTTCACCCCGGTGTCGCCCTTTCCCTGCATGGGCCGGATGGCGAGACCCATCTGGCAGCCGGCAATCTGACGGTCGACACGCCTTGCTTTTTCGCCTCGGCGACCAAGCTTATGGTGGCGACCGTGCTGCACCAGCTTGCAGCCGAGGGGCTGGATCTGGACGCGCCCTTTGCCTCGGTCCTGCCGATGTCGCGGGTGCTGATGGTGGACGGCCAGGACCTGACGCCTCAGATCACCATCCGGCACCTGATGGCGCATGTCTCGGGGTTGCCAGACTATTTCAACTCGGCCAAGCCGAAAACCGGCCTGATGGGTGCGCTGATGCGGGGCGAGGATCGGGCCTGGTCGCGGGACGATGCCGTCGACATGGCGCGGGCCATGCGCCCGGTCGGCAAGCCGGGGCATATGGCACGCGCGCATTATGCCGACACCAATTACCAAATCCTTGACGGGGTGATCGAAGCAGTCACAGGCGCGTCGATTGCCGAAGTGCTGGACCGGCGGATTCTCCAGCCTCTTGGCCTGCAGCAGACCTGGCTTTACGCCGACCCCGGTGACACCCGCTCCGCACCCCTGCGATACCGTCAGGCGGGGCTAAGCATTCCGCAGGCTATGGCCAGCTTTCGCGGCGATGGCGGTCTGGTCACTACGACGCGCGAGGGGCTGATGTTCCTGCGCGCGCTGTGGTCCGGCCGGTTTGGCGATACCGGTTGGATGACTGGGGGGCCATTCCGCCCGCTGTTCTTTCCCGTCACCTATGGTGATGGCGTCATGCGCTTTGCCCTACCCCGCTGGATGACCGGGTTTCGCCGCTTTCCGGCACTTTACGGCCATTCCGGTCATTCCGGGACGGCGCTGTTCCATGCGCCCGAAACCGGGGTCAGCATCGCCGCCACCGTCAACCAGATCGACCGCCCGGGGACGGTGTTTCGCCTGATCCTGAAAGCGCTTTAAACCGCCTTAAACCGCCCGGTCGATCTTGGTCGACAGATGGATCAGGCTTTCGGACGCCCGCACCCCCGGCATTGCGCCGATCTGGTCCAGCACCTGATCCAGCACCTGGGTATTGGGGCAGGCGACCTGCAGCAGGAAATCGAATCGGCCCGAGGTGGTGAAAACCCGCTCCACCTCGCCGATCGACTTCAGCCGGGCCAGCACGGCGGCCTGCGACCGGGGCTCGATGGTCAGAAGGACAGAGGCCCGCAAGCGCCCCTCCCGCGCGATTTCGCCCAGTTTAAGGGTGTATCCGGCGATGACACCGGAATTTTCCAACCGTTCCAGCCGCGCTTGAACCGTCGATCGCGCGATCTTCAGCCGCCGCGAAAGCGTGGCCACCGACATGCGCGCATCGGCCCCAAGCAACCCCAGAATGTTGCGATCCAGTTCATCCATTCAATCTGCCGATCTTTTCGTCATTATAGCGACGATTCGCTGCATTTATACAGTTTTGCGTGATGAGAATGTGCATCATACGCGGCATCCTTCTCTGCAGGAAAAGGGCGGCTCATACGCACCTGGCCTGGTTCACTTGAAACCACGCTGGAGTCCGGTCCCGAAGCTGCATGAGGGAAGGGCGAAGCGTCTTGTTGGCAAAGGAAAATACGCCGATGGGACTTTCCAAAACGATCTGGAGCAATCCGACCGAATACCTGCGCGCCGAAAGCCCGCAGAACCCGGTGCTGTTCTTTGCGCCCTCGGCGGCGCAAGCGGCGGCGCGCCGGTTCATCGACTGCTTTCCCGGGCTGGTCACCTATGCGGTGAAGTCGAACCCCGAAGAGGCGATGGTCGAAAACCTGATCGCCGCCGGGATCAAGGGCTTTGACTGCGCTTCGCCCTTCGAGATCGACCTGATCCGTCGTCTCGCCCCCGGGGCTGCGATCCACTACAACAACCCGGTGCGGGCGCGCCATGAGATTGCCCATGCCGTCGCGCGCAATGTCAAAAGCTACAGCGTCGATTCGCATTCGGAACTGGCCAAGCTGATTGAGATGGTCCCGACCGACGGCTGTGAAATCAGCGTCCGCTTCAAGCTGCCGGTCGCGGGTGCGGCCTACAACTTCGGCGCCAAGTTCGGGGCCACGGTCGAAGTCGCGGCCGAGCTGCTGAAGACCGTGGCCGCCGCAGGTTACATCCCGTCGATCACCTTCCACCCCGGCACGCAATGCACCGACCCCCACGCCTGGGAGGCCTATATCCGCGAAGCCGCGAACGTGGCCCGGCTGGCCGGGGTGCGCATCGCGCGGCTTAACGTCGGCGGCGGCTTTCCCAGCCACCGGATGACCGGCGTGGTGCCGCAGATCGAGGCGACCTGCGCCCTGATCGACCGGGTCGCGACCGAGGCGTTCGGGGCTGACCGTCCCGCTTTGGTCTGCGAACCCGGCCGGGCGCTGTGCGGTGACGCCTATGCCGTTGCCGCCCGGGTCAAGGCGCTGCGCGACGACAGCCATGTGTTCCTTAACGACGGGGTCTATGGCTCGCTGACTGAACTGCCGATGATCGGGGTGATCGACCGCTACAGCGTCCTTTCGCCCGAAGGCAAGCTGCGGACCGGGGATCCTGTGCCGCGCGTGGTCTTCGGCCCGACCTGCGATTCGGTTGACCGGCTGCCCGGCGAACTGCCGATGCCCGCCGATCTGGCCGAGGGCGATTTCGTGATCTGGCAGGGCATGGGATCCTATTCGACCGTCACCAATACCCGGTTCAACGGATTTGGCGAATTGCAGCTTGCAACGGTGCTGAGTCTGGCCCTCTGATCCAGCTATCTGGACTGGCGATCTGCGCCCGGCCGGACATTCCGGCCGGGCGTTTCGCATCTTGGTCAAGGGTTTGGGCAATGGGCAGGGACAGCAAGGCACACTACAGCAAGACGGAGGCCGATCACGCGCCTGCTTGACCGCCTTCGCCACCTTTTTCGTCGCCGGATCGAGGTGGTCGCGGAACCCGCACCTGCGCCGCAACCGGGCCGGATGCGGGGCCGGGTCGACCATGTGGTGATCCTGGACGGCACCCTTTCGTCGCTGGAACCCGGGCAAGAGGGCAACGCGGCCCGGCTGTT
>CAIXBE010000505.1 GCA_903917595.1 uncultured Rhodobacterales bacterium | reverse complement strand
CCTGCACGATGTCGATCAGCGCCGATTGCGGTGCTGCCTCGAGAACCCGTTTCAGGATCAGAAGGTCCATGCTCTCGTGCCGCAGAGCAAAGGTCAAATGGCCCAGCAGGGTCGGCTCTGTCCGATAACGCTTGTCGAATAATTCCCAAGGGCCTTCTGACCGCTTGTTGCCGCCTACATGCTTGCCGGAGACACATGAGAGTTGCCGAACAGGTGCCCTTACGCCAAAGAAATCGACCAAAGCTGCCCAGCCCACAAGCTCTGCACCTTCCGGGAGTTGCTCGTTCTGGAAAAAGGTGGGTGTCTGTAGTGGGATATCCAATTGTCAAAAAAACCTTCACCATAGTCGAAAGGCGCTGCAGAAAAGGCGGCCCTGTCGAAAATCAACAATACTGTGGACGTGTCGAAAAGCAAGCGGTGAAGTCGATAAGTGCCTCATAGCAAGCCAATGGGTCGAAAGCCGCCCTAAAGAGAGCGCACTGCCGTATCGAAGCTGCGATATCCTTGTGTTGCTTAGCCATCGGATGTCAGCGCCTCCAGATAGGGGCGCATCTGGTTCCATGCCCCGTTTTGCTGGGCGGCCTCTGCCAGTTGTCCCGGCGTTGCCTTGCGGTCATTGAGCGCCGACTTCATGGCCTCGATTGCCACGGACCGGTCAACCAGCTTCGGGTTTCTGAAGGCGTCAGCAATCGATTTGGTGATGGAATACACCCGCACATCGACGCCGTGGATGTTGTGAACCTCAAGTCCGTTCGACAGATAGGGTTCGCGAAACCGAACAACGCGGATTTGGGGATAGTCGATCTTCGGGGCCCAATCCTTCGCGCCAACTGCGATCCAGATTTTGCGTGGCAGCTGGTCGGTCAGTTGGTGAAAGGACAGTGCCGAAGTCAGGCAGATCACTGCTTTCGGAGCCCGCTTTGCTATCTCGATCAGCGCCGAATGCAGATCCGGTTCGCTGTCTGGCAGTTGGTAAAGACCGCGTCCGATACGAACAACAGCGCCCTCAGCCACTGCGCGCGATATTGCCGTCGCGGCCACGCCAATCGCCGCCAGTTCCCGGGAGCGGGCTGGCGCATGGGCCTCCATGAAGTCGATCATTCGGGCACGTTGGCTGTGGTCCGTGATCATCGGTGTTAGGAATCCTCGGACAGGCTTAGTTTTTGTCCTAGGTTTTGTAACACAAGAAGGCGTTCTGGGCAACCGGCACATCTGTGCCGCCTGTCCGCCAGCCGTTCGGCCATAGCGAGAATGGTCAAAAGCACCGTGTCGGAATGTTGTGCCAGCACGATCAGGTGCTCTCCGCTCGGTCCCCGCTCGCCGGAAAGCCAATACTTAACAGTGCGTTCGCTCGCCCCCGTCCAGCGCATCGCTGTCTTGACGGCCTGGTGGGTCTGGCCCAATTCCGCGCGCAGAGCGGCAGCGATGGCCTTGCGATATGCGGCCTGATCCGCACTGAGGTGCACAGTTGTGCCCTTTTTCGGCACAACTGTGCCCATCTTGACCCGCATCGTCACGCCCCTCTCCGTTAAACCAGTGGAGAAGACATGAAAGCGGCAGATTCGATTCTCCGCCCAATGCCAAAGGACTGGTCCAATCAGTTGGAGACGCCAGCATGAATTAACCAGGAGTAGGGTATGGCTGGTGCAGATCCACCATCTAAAAGAGGACCTGCCAATATCAGCCCAACCCGGCGCGCGGCGGAATATGTCCGAATGTCGACGGAGCATCAGAAATATTCCACCGAAAATCAATCAGATGCCATCCGGGCCTATGCAAACGACCGTGGACTGGAGATGGTCCGGACCTATGCAGATGCGGGCAAAAGCGGATTGCGGATCGAAGGGCGCGAGGCGCTGCAGCAGCTGATCCGGGATGTGCAGGAGGGCAACGCAGATTTCGATGTGATCCTCGTCTATGATGTCAGCCGTTGGGGTCGGTTTCAGGATGCTGACGAATCCGCCTATTATGAATACATCTGTCGCCGCGCGAACAAGCATGTCGAGTATTGTGCCGAACAGTTCGAAAATGATGGCAGCCCAGTCGCTACAATCGTCAAAAGCGTCAAGCGTGCGATGGCGGGTGAATACAGCCGGGAACTCTCTACCAAGGTTTTCGCCGGGCAATGCCGCCTGATCGAACTGGGGTATCGGCAGGGTGGCCCGGCTGGCTATGGTCTGCGACGCGTCCTTCTGGACGAGCGCGGTCTGGTCAAAACGGAACTGAAGCGCGGCGAGCACAAAAGCCTGCAGACCGATCGGGTCACACTTGTGCCGGGCCCCAACGACGAGATTCAGACCGTCCGCTGGATCTACAGCCGGTTTCTGAAGCATGGAAAGTCCGAAAGTGAGATCGCCGCCGAACTGAATGATCGTGGCATTCACAGCGACCTTGGCCGTGCGTGGACTCGGGCGACGATCCATCAAATCCTGACCAATGAAAAATACATCGGCAATAACATTTACAACCGCCGCTCCTTCAAGCTGAAGCGCAAGCGGGTCGTGAATGGCCCGGACATGTGGATCAGGTCAGATGGCGCGTTTGAGGCGATCATTGAGCCCAAGCTGTTTCATAAGGTTCAGGGCATCATCGAGGCGCGCAATCGCCGGTTTTCCGACACAGAGATGTTGGAGCGGCTCACCAAACTGTTCCAGCGCCACGGCTATATCTCGGGGCTGGTGATCGACGAGGCCGATGGGCTGCCGTCCAGCGGCGCCTATGCCCATCGCTTCGGTAGCCTGCTCAGGGCTTACGAGTTGGTCGGGTTCACCCCGGATCGCGATTACCAGTACATCGAAGTCAATCGCATGTTGCGCCTGTTTCACGGCGACGCGGTCGATCTGGTGTCCCGCGAAATCACCAGGTTGGGTGGTGTGGTCGTGCGGAACTCTGTCACCGATCTGCTGACCATCAACGGCGAATTCACAACGTCGGTCGTCGTCGCGCGCTGCCGCCAAATAGCCTCGGGCGGCCTGCGGTGGAGGATACGTTTCGATACCGGCCTCGCCCCGGACATCACCATCGCGATCCGCATGGACCGCACGAACACGGACGCTCTCGATTATTACCTTTTGCCCCAATTCGAGATGCGGACCAACCGTCTGGGGCTTGCAGAGGAGAATGGCCTGATGCTGGACGCTTTTCGTTTCAAGACGCTTGATTTCTTCTTCGACATGGCTGGGCGGGTGCGCGTTTCGGAGGTGGTGCCATGGTAGCCCACACCGCGCCGATCAAAATCCGGCGGATACCCATCGACCGTGTGATTGTGGAAAATCCACGTGAACGCAGCGAAAAGACCTTCAAACAACTGGTCGACAGCATTTCCAAAGTCGGCCTGAAAAAGCCCATCACGGTGACGGTCGACAGGGCTGATCCCGATGTTGAGGCCTTTCACCTGGTGTGTGGCCAAGGGCGGATGGAAGCCTTTGCAGCACTTGGGCAGACCGAAATTCCAGCGATCATCATCGACGCAAGTGAAGAAGACCGGATGTTGCGCAGCGTGATCGAAAATATCGCCCGCCGCCAGCACCGCCCACTTGAGCTGTTGCATGACATTGGGGCCCTGCGGGAACGTGGCTATTCTGACCAGAAGATCGCCGAGAAAACCGGCCTCACCTATTCCTATGTGCACGAAATTGGCCAGTTGATTGCGCAAGGCGAGGAGCGGCTGTTGCTGGCGGTAGAGACGGGTCAAATGCCAGTCAGCGTCGCGCTCGATATTGCTCGCGCTGAAGGCGATGGCGTTCAGGCGGCACTCGCCGCTGCCTATACATCCGGAAAGTCGAAGGGCAAGCGTTTGCTGGCCGCACGCAAGCTCGTTGAACGGCGCCAGCGTCTTGGCAAGCGCCAGAAAACGAACCCCGGTGACAATACCGGCCGAACGCGCATGACCTCGGATGCGCTTGTGCGCGCCTACCGCAATGAAACTGAGCGTCAGCGGGAGATGGTCCGAAAAGCGGATATCGCTCAGGCGAACCTCTTGTTCGTCGCGACGGCCTTCCGGGCACTCTTTCGAGACGAGAACTTCGCCACGCTTTTGCGCGCCGAGGGACTTGAGACGATGCCAACGATGATTTCCGAAATCCTGACGGAGGGTGCGCTATGACTGTATCTGCGCAACCAGTTGTCATGGCGTTTGAGCCTGAGGGCATTGAAGTGCCAATTTCCGCGATTTTGCCGGTGAAGCAACTTCCGGCCAGCATAAAAACGTCCCGAAAATACGTTCAGATTGCCGCCTCGATTGCCGAGGTGGGCATCATCGAACCGCCGGTCGTCGCACGCGGCGCGGATGGTTCGGGGGTGTTTTTGTTGGTCGATGGCTATATCCGAATTGAAATTCTAAAAGACCTCGGCGCAAGTTCTGTCACCTGCCTTGTCGCTATCGACGATGAAGCCTTCACCTACAACAAGCGGATCAGCCGTTTGGCCACCGTCCAGGAACACAAGATGATCCTGCGCGCGGTTGAGCGTGGGGTTTCAGAGGAACGGATCGCCAAGGCACTGGACGTCAACGTCGAGAATATCCGGATGAAGCGCAAGTTGCTCGACGGGATTTGCCCTGAGGTTGCTGAACTTTTGAAAGACAAGCACTGCCCGCTCAACACCTTCCACGCGTTGCGGAAGATGAAGGCGATGCGGCAGGTTGAGGCGGTCGAGTTGATGATCGCCATGAACAATTACACCGTGCCCTATGCAGAAGCCTTGCTTGCGGCAACGTCCACCGCAGACCTTGTCAGCCCAGCCAAGAAGAAGGAAATCAAAGGCCTGTCTGCAGAACAGGTTGAACGTATGCAGAGTGAAATGGCCAGCCTCCAGCGAAAGGTGAAGCTTATCGAAGGCAGCTACGGGCCAGATCAGCTGAAACTGGTTGTCGCATGCCGCTACATCGAAACGCTGCTCGGCAACCCGAAGCTGGCGCGCTACCTGACCCAACATCACCGGGACATCCTGAAAGAGTTTCAGCAGATCGTCGACGTGACGATCCGGCAGCCTGCCTCCGCGCATGCTGAAGAACTGGAAGACGCTTGATGGCGGAAGTGGTGGCCTGACCCATTGTTGCAACAAGAATTGGGGACCAGGACCCATTAAGCGCCGGGACCGTCGGAGAAGCCGTCGTGGGGGGCGGATCGAGGGCGGGGTGGGGATGGCGGCGAACCCGTTCGGAGCCCACAATGGTTGGCCGAGATATCGCCGACCACGCAGGCGTTCAATCTTGGTCGCCTGCGATGAATGATGGGCGCGTTGCAAGTCAGGCTGGATTTGGGATGCCAGCAAGAAGATGTGACGCGCCCCTGTTTGGCATCAGGCAGTAAGCTTACCTCCCGCGTTTGTCGGCCACCGACCAAACCGCCGACCCGATGGTCAGTAGGGCACCGATCACCGGCTCCAGATCGGAGGCTTGGACAAGACCCTTCGCGACCAGCGCGGTGCCAGCGACGGTGAGGATTTGGCGGATCAGTGCGAGGATTGCAGGTTTCAGCATGGTGTTCTCTTGTTCAGATTTCATTGGTGGTGGTGAGGAATTCGCCCGACTTCATTGTCGGGAGGCGCTGCAGGCGGGGTGGATAGATCGCGGGCCAGCGCGCACCGATGAGGCGGGACTTGGCGATGCGAGCGATGGTGACAGCGTCGGACTGGTTGCCGCCCAGCACGTAGAAACGCGTGTCATCCTGACCGACCGCGAAGCCGACATGTCCGCCGGAGCCGCGCTCAAAGATCAGCACAGCTCCGGTCACAGACTTGGTGTCCTGCCCGAACAGCAGCCAGTTGCGCGCCCAATAGGGATTGGTGCCCAGCGCCCCCAGCGGCGGTTCGTCGGGCAGGCCCATGCGAATGCAGGTTTCCACGAAATCGCCGCACCAGGGGTTCTCGGACGAATCGCCCAAGCCGCGGCCGTCGCGCATCAACCAGTCCATCAGCCACATCCGGTCGCGCGCTTCATTGCGGCCCAGCGCGGATTTGGCCTCGGTGATCCACTGCAAGGGCCCCTGCGGCGAAAGTGATGCCGGGCGACCGTTGGCGGCGATTAGCTGCCGTAGTGCGCGAGCAGTTCTGACACCCCAACGGCCATCGATAGTGCCGGGCGTATGGCCAAACCTGTCCAATCCGCTTTGAATCAGGCGGACGGCTTCGGTTTGGATTGCGACTAAGGAATCGTTCGTGGAGCCCGTTGGCGGACAAAAAGAATTCGCCTGTAGGGCAGCTTGGGGTGTTCAGGTGATGTGGATGGTGGAAATGGGCGCTTAGGCCGTTGCACCAGCTCCCGCACCCACCGTGACGGCGACCAGTTCCGCGCGGGGCTGCGAAAGGTGAACTGCGCCTGCAACCTCGCTGCAGAAGCGGTTGAGCAGGGCGAATTCATATGGACGCGACAGGCCAAGTGCCTGTGCTGCCGCATCATGCTTGTCTCCCTCGGGAAGCGGGTCGCCAAAAAAACGGATGGCGCTGCGCGCCGGGGAAACAGCTCTGCCCGTTTGGGCAATAACGCTGACAGCACTGGTACATCGTGGTACGCCAGCAATTCGGATCGTGTCCCACGGCGTGGTGTAGCTGGCCATGAAGATCTCCGCCATTTCGGGCGCGGGCCTGCTTGATCAGCGTGCCACGACGGGCAGGCTGATCGTTGGATCATCACTCAAAGGCGCCATGGTTTCCAGCGTCATGT
>CAIXBE010000504.1 GCA_903917595.1 uncultured Rhodobacterales bacterium | reverse complement strand
GGGCACGGGACAACTCGGGCAATCTCGGGCCCCTCGCCAGCGTCGTGACCAAGGGCGCGCAGGCGCTGCCATTTGCGCCGGTAATGAGCCTGGCCGCAGATCCGGCCTGGATCGGCGACAAGATCAACGTCTCGGTCGATGGTGCGGCGCTGAAACTCAGCGACATTGCGGCCGAGGGCACGTTCACCTTCCCGGTCGGTATGGACTTCGGTGCCCTGCGTCTTGTCCGCCTCCGTTCGGAAATCGATGTCGCGGCACTCTCCCTCGCCGGGCTCTTCGATGACCGGACCGCCCTGATCGACAGCTGGCTGGATGTCGATGACACCGACGGCGCGGAAATCGACGTCATCGTTGAAGCCCGCAGCACCGACGACAATCCAGCGGCAGCACCGGTCTGGTCCGCCTGGTCCCGGCTCGACAGCTCCGAAGATGAGGTGCGCGCCGTGGAACTGCGCGCGCGGCTCATGTCGGCCAGCCCCGATTACAACGTCCTTGTCTCAAAGCTCCGCATCCATGCGGAAGAGGTCTTCTGATGGTCGACTACAATCTTGCCAACCAGTCCGGCGCGCAGTTCCGCGCCGAGTTGAACCTGATCCTGGCGGCCTTGCAGTCCTGCGCCTTCGGGGCTGTGGCACCGACCACCACCACGGCCGGGCAGCTTTGGGTCGATGCCTCGGGGGCCAGTCCGATCCTGAAGGTCAGGAATGCCCTCAACACCGGCTGGATCGCGGTCGGCACGTTAGCCTCCGGCGGCTTCGAACTCGCGGGCACCACCGAGGCCGGGCGGGCGCTGATCGCAGCAGCCACGGTCCCTATACAACGCACGGCCCTTGGGCTTGGCACCGGGGCCACCCTCGGGCTGGCCAGTCTCGCGCAGGCACAAGCGGGCACGGACAATGCCACGCTGATGACGCCCTTGCGGGTGGCGCAGGCCATCGCGGCGCTGGTCGGAGCGGCCGCAAACCTTTTGGCAGATCAGATGGCGCCGACGGCTGCGGCCGACACCGTGGTTCTGAAACACTGCTCCGGGGGAGGCAGCGATGCCATCTCGCTCTCCAAGACTGGCACCGGAACCGTCTACGAGACACTCTTCGGGGAAACAGCGATCACGGTCACACGGGACTGTGCACTCCGCGTAGCCTTCGAGCAGGCCCGCAGCGGCGACAGCAGCAATACCCAGCGGGCGGCCATCCTGCGCGATGGGGCTGTCTTGCAGGAGTGGTCAACCACCAGCACCTCCTGGACCGCGCGCAGTCTCGATGTGACGCTCACCGCCGGGCAGACCCTCTGCATCCGGCTTGGAGCGACCGGGCGGACGAGCAACGACGGAAGTACCTTCACCAGCCTCTCGCTCATCCGCTACGTCCGCTACCTCGCGGACCAGCGCTCTCTCATCGGGATCTGATCCATGCAAGCCGAATGGCGCAATGCCGCGCGCACCATCCTCGCCCTGACCGACGACACCGGCCATGTGGTCATCGTCGAACCAGGCCATGCCCTCTGGCCCAAGGCCTCGAAAAGACCAGACGTCGCGCCCTTCGCGCCCGACCCGATCCCGGAGAAGGGCCCGGGGCCGCAACCTGAGGCCGAAGGCAGCCGTATCGATATCCCCCCCCTGACGCGCCGTCAGGTCTTCATTGCACTGCACCGGCTGGGCTTGTTCAGCGCAGATGAATCCATTGCCGCCGCGGCAACCGGCGTCGTTCCTTCAGCCCTTGAGCCCACATTCGCCGCCCTGCCGGAACCGGGCCAAACGGACGCCCGCGTCACCTTCGCGGCCTTCCAGATGGCCTACCGGACCGACCCGATGACCGCGATGATCGCGCGCGCAGCCGGTCTGTCGGAAGAGGACATCGATGCGATCTGGACCGGCTTTGCCACGGTCTGACACCCCCTCCAGCAAGAAAGCCCCACAATGACTGACAAACCCAGCCTCATCAGTGGCGTGGCGCAGGCCTTCCGCGACCACGGCCTGACCGCGGCCCTCACCGCCCTGATCGGTGGCTCCTTGGCACTCGCCGCCGCCGTCACCCGAAAGGCATTCACAAACGAAGCGCTTCTCGAACGCCTCGACCGTGAGCTTGGCCTCGAGCGGGACCGCGTCGAGCACCAGCGCGCCGAAGACCGCAAGGCCGACGCCGACCGGCTCGACCGCATCGAAACCGACATCCGCGCTATGCGCGACATGCTCTTCGAAGCCTTCCAGCGCGGTCGCACGGACTGACTGACAAACCGACCCAACCAACCTGAACGACACCCCGACCCGCCCCAGAGGCGGGTTTTGCATTTGGAGGATCCACCATGCCGACCACCACCTATATCCATTTCCGCGACGTGGCCGAAAGCGCCTGGCGCTGGCCTAGCTTTTCCCCGGCCGAGATCGCCTGCCGCGGGACCGGAGCAATCAAGATCAACACCGAGGCCATGGACAAGCTCCAGTCCCTGCGCAACCGTCTGGGCAAGCCGCTGATCGTCCGCTCTGCCTACCGCAGCCCCGAACATAACCGCGCCGTCGGTGGGGCCCCGGCTTCCAAGCACATGCAGGCCACAGCCTTCGACATCGCCATGTCGAACCACGATCCCGTGGCATTCGAAGCGGCGGCGAGGGCGGTGGGCTTTCTTGGCTTCGGGTATTACCCCCGCTCTGGCTTCATGCACATCGACCTCGGGCCGGGCCGAAGCTGGGGAGAACCCTTCCCGGTTCGCGCCACACCCTTCGTGTCGGAAATCCCGCCCGCCCGCGAAGTTCTGGCCGACAGTCGCACCCTGAAAGGCGGTGGGGCCGCAGGCATCGCCACGGTCGGCGCGGCCGGTGTCGAAGTCGCACAGGAGGTTCTGGCGGAAACCCAGTCCGCGATCCTGCCCCTGGTGCCCTACCTCGACACCCTGCGCTGGGTGTTCATCGCAGTGGCGCTGATCGGCATCGCCGTCGCTATCCACGCCCGGGTCGATGACTGGAAACGGGGGCAGCGGTGATGGGTTGGATCACCGCCATCCTCGCCAGCGGCCCGGCGCGCAAAGCGATGGGCCTGATCCTCACGGCTGCAGCGATCCTGCTGTTCCTGCTGAACCTCCGCCGCGCCGGTGAACGCGCCGGGCGGTTGACCGAGCGCCTTTCAACATCGGAGAGAACCCGTGAAATCCAACGTCAGATGCTTGACGCCGCAAGCAACCGCCCCGCTGATCGTGATGCTTTGGCTCAGCGCCTGCGCGATGGGCAGTTCTGAGGCGCAGGCTCCGTGCCCACCCTTGGTGGAATACAGCGCCTCCGATCAAGTGCGCGCCGCCGACGAAGTCGAGGCTTTGCCGGAAAGTCCCATGGTGGTCAGGATGCTGGGCGATTATGCCGTCCTGCGGGATCAGGCGCGCGCGTGTCGGTGAAGAACGGGCCGGGCAAGTGCGATGCGGGAAGCGCCCGACGCCTCGACCGCAAAGCCAAGTCCGGCCCGTTTCACAAGTTTACGGTTTCAAGGAGCAGCAGGGGGCGCCCCCCCACAGCCGGATAATGGCACAAGCCGACGCCGTATGTCGCGATTCGGAATGGGCACAATTGTGCACCCCTTGCATTTCAAGAAATCGTCGCAAGCAATTTGAGTGCGAACGGCGTGAGCGAGCAAAGATTTGTCCTGCGGCATCGCGGCATTGCCTCCGCGGTATCTCGAGAAAGGTCCAGGTCATCGTACGGCACCGGTCTGAAAGCTTTGCGCAGCTGAGGCCTCTGGCAACGGTGCCGTCATGCTCGCGGGGTCACGTCACGCATCGCCTTTTGCAGCAGCAGCGTCACCTGTTCCGCTGTGAACTTGAACCCTTGCCCGTCCGGGATGCGTTCGGCCGATACGGGGTACTTGGGGCGGCGGGGGTCGATGCCTGTGATCCTGAACAGTTCTCGCCCCGCGCTAAACTGACGGCCGTAATCGGCAGGTGACAACCCGAACGCCTCGGCCAGCGCCTGAAAGCGCAGCCTTTCGGGGTCGAGAGCGGTGCCATCGGGGAGAGGGATGGACACTCGGAAGGCGGCAT
Source organism: uncultured Rhodobacterales bacterium (assembly GCA_903917595.1). Taxonomy (GTDB): domain Bacteria; phylum Pseudomonadota; class Alphaproteobacteria; order Rhodobacterales; family Rhodobacteraceae; genus Tabrizicola; species Tabrizicola rara. Next base: position 4,083 of record CAIXBE010000504.1, on the reverse strand, counting down.
CAAAACCCCAGCGCAGGTCCACGCCGGTGATGTCCTGCGCCTCGACCACAAGACCGTGGCGGGCAGCGACATCCTTGCAGGCCTTCAGCATGTCAAGGTGCACTCGCTGGCAGAGCACCGGGGTCAGGTTGCGCGGGGGTTTGGAGTTCGGCATGGCGAAGTCAGACCTTGGGGTTTCTTTGCTTTGTTACAACGTTTGCAGGTTTCGATCAAACCGTAGCCAATACGCGAACACGAGGCTGCCATCATGAAGGGGACGGACCTTGTGCATTGCGTGCTTCGGTCGCAACCACATCACTGGAAAACAGGCGGTCTGCCCGTCGGAGGGGCTGCCCAGGCATTTAACCTTTGCGACTCGACCCATGGCCCCCCGCGTGACAAAAGAAAGGTGGCGCAGATCGCCAATCCCTCAAATCAAACGCGGATGCATTCTTGCTGCGAGTCGCCCTGATCCTTTGCTTTTTGCTTTCTTCGCTGCCCGTTGCGGCAGAGAAGATCACGGGCGTGGCGAGTGTGACCGATGGAGACAGCATTGAAATTCGGGGGACGCGCATCCGTCTGCATGGGATCGATGCGCCTGAAAGCCGCCAGTTTTGCACACGCCCGTCTGGCCAATCCTGGCGCTGTGGCCAACAGGCGGCGCTGTCGCTGTCAGACCGGATCGGGCGGCGCAGCGTAAGCTGCATCAGCCGAGACACCGATCGCTACGGCCGCACCATCGCAGTCTGCTCGCAGGACGAGGTTGATCTCAACGCCTGGATGGTGCGCGAAGGCTGGGCGGTGGCCTACCAGAAATACGCGCGCGACTACGTGCCAGATGAAAAGGAAGCGCAGACCGCAGAGCGCAACATCTGGTCTGGCACCTTTGTCATGCCATGGGACTGGCGCGACGGTGTGCGCAGTCCATGAAGCAGCAAGCCGACAGCGCCACAGAGGTTCTGGCCGGTCTGGTTGAGCGGGTGACCTTCCACAGCCAGGAAAGTGGCTTTTGTGTTCTGCGGGTGAAGGCGCGAGGTCATCGGGATCTGGTGACCACCGTCGGGCATGCAGCGATGATTTCGGCTGGGGAATGGATCACCGCGTCCGGGGTCTGGCTGAACGATCGCAATCACGGCCTGCAGTTCAAAGCGCATTTTCTGAAAACTTCCGCCCCTTCGACCGTAGACGGGATCGAAAAATATCTCGGCTCGGGGATGATCCGCGGTATCGGGCCGGTCTATGCCAAACGTCTGGTGAAAGCCTTCGGCAAGGATGTCTTTGACGTGATCGAGGCCGCGCCAGAGCGGTTGCGCGAAGTCACCGGCATTGGCCCCCTGCGTGCGGCCAAGATCACCGCCGGGTGGGCGGATCAGAAAGTGATCCGCGAAATCATGGTCTTTCTGCACCAGCATGGCGTAGGGACAGCGCGCGCGGTGCGCATCTTCAAAACCTATGGCACCGACGCCGTGCAGGTAATGAGCGAGAACCCCTACCGATTGGCAAAGGACATCCGCGGCATCGGCTTCCGCACAGCAGACCTCATTGCCGAAAAGCTTGGCATCGAAAAGACCGCGATGATCCGCGTGCGGGCGGGCGTTTCGTTCGCACTGACCGAGGCCATGGGAGATGGTCATTGCGGCCTGCCCCGGGCGGATCTGATCGGTCTGGCAGGCAAGCTGCTCGAGGTGCCCTCGCCGCTGATCGAGAGCGCCTTGGCAGAAGAGCTTTCCGAGGAGACCGTAACGGCGGATCGCGTGGGCGATGCGGACTGCATCTTCTTGACCGGGCTCTATCTCGCAGAACGGGGTATTGCAGAGCAGATCAAACGCATCCGCGCAGGTGCGCTGCCTTGGCCAGAAATCGACGCGGACAAGGCCCTGCCGTGGATCGAGCAGAAGACCAGCCTTACCTTGGCTGCCAGCCAAGCTGAGGCAATCCGCACAGCCCTACGCTCAAAGGTCATGGTGATCACCGGCGGTCCCGGTGTTGGCAAGACCACAATTGTGAATTCGATCCTGCGCATCCTGGCGGCGAAAAGCGTGAAGCTGCTTCTTTGCGCACCCACCGGTCGTGCGGCCAAGCGTATGACCGAGGCCACGGGGATGGAGGCCAAGACCATCCATCGGCTGCTGGAATTCGACCCCAAAGCCTTTGGCTTCAAGCGCAACGATGAGAACCCGCTCGACTGCGATCTGCTGGTCATCGACGAGAGCTCAATGGTCGACGTGCTGTTGATGCAGTCACTGATGAAAGCTGTGCCAACAGCCGCCGCACTCCTGATCGTGGGCGACATCGACCAGTTGCCCTCCGTAGGCCCCGGCCAAGTGCTGGCTGACATCATCGGCTCCGGTGCCGTGCCGGTCATGCGGTTGACGGAAGTCTTCCGCCAAGCGGCGCAAAGCAAGATCATCACCACCGCGCACGCGATCAATGCCGGACAATTGCCCGATCTTGGCAAACCCGATGGCGATGCCGATTTCTACTTCGTCTCGGCCGCCGATCCGGAACAGGCCGTGGCCCGGATCGTCGAGCTTGTCGCCAAGCGCATCCCGCGCCGCTTCGGCTTCGATCCCATCAAGGACATTCAGGTACTTTGCCCGATGAACCGCGGCGGGGTCGGCGCGCGTTCGCTCAACATCGAACTGCAGGCCGCGCTGAACCCCGCCGGGGAGAAAAAGGTCGAGCGCTTCGGCTGGACTTTCGCTCCTGGCGACAAGGTCATGCAGATCGAGAACGATTACGACAAGGACGTCTACAACGGCGATATCGGCATGATTGAAGACGTCGATGTTGACGAGGGAGAACTCGCAGTGGACTTCGAGGGTCGAACCGTGACATTCGCGTTCGGCGAACTCGACACCTTGGTGCCTGCCTATGCCGCCACGATTCACAAAAGCCAGGGATCGGAATATCCGGCGGTTGTCATCCCAGTCATGACGCAGCACTACGCCATGCTGCAGCGCAATCTGATCTACACCGGCGTCACCCGCGGCAAGAAGCTCGTCGTGCTGGTCGGCCAGAAGAAGGCAGTGGCAATCGCGGTGAAGAACGTTTCAGGGCGGCGGCGCTGGTCAAAACTTGATGAGTGGCTGGCATGATGTGCAGCACGCAGGCACCGCAAGGCACGTTCCGCAGTAGGCTTCACCCTTTGGCGCGATTGGCTTATCAGTATTGCGCACATCAGGGTTGTGCTCAGAAAGGGGTGGGTCATGAATAAGGAAGAAAAGCGTCTGGACCGCCTCAGTAAACTCTTGCATGCGCTGCCTTCCGAAAACATGCCGATGACGCTGAGCGAACTCGATGGGTATGTGACCGGCGTCCTGGCGTGCCCTGAGCTGATCCCTCCTTCGGATTGGCTCCCAGGGGTATGGGGCGAAACAGGTGAGGCGGATTTCGCCGATCCGAAAGTTGCGGAGGTAACGATCAGCGCCATCATGACGCATTACAATTCCGTCGAAGCCTCAATCGCTCGATCGCTCTGGATCGAGCCCGTCTATGAAGTCGACTCCAACAGCGACGAAACACTCTGGGAACCTTGGGTGGACGGTTTCACCCGCGCGATGCGCCTTCGACCAAATACCTGGAAGCAGCTGCTGAATCGAGCCGATAAAGAAACCCACAGCACGATAATCTTCCTGATGGCGTTGCAGGACATTTACACCGGCAAAAGCAAGTTTACGAATGAAGAGATTGATGAAATCGACATCGAAGCGCCCGGGCTGATACCGAATTGTGTCGCAACGATCCTGCGCCAATCTCGTCCTGAGCTGGCTGGCACGGCTGCCGCCAACCTTCCCGGCATGCCCCACAAGGCTGCAGCCCGTCCTGGTCGCAACGATCCCTGCTCATGTGGATCCGGACGCAAATACAAGCAGTGCTGTGGCCGACACTGATGCTGGCATGTTCGACGGCGTCACCAGACCAGTCTCGACGCCCTTTCAAGGGGGGACTCGTCAAACGTTGAGATCGTGTCCCACGGCGTGGTGTAGCTGGCCATGAAGATCTCCGCCATTTCGGGCGCGGGCCTGCTTGATCAGCGTGCCACGACGGGCAGGCTGATCGTTGGATCATCACTCAAAGGCGCCATGGTTTCCAGCGTCATGT
>CAIXBE010000503.1 GCA_903917595.1 uncultured Rhodobacterales bacterium | reverse complement strand
GGCGATGCAGAATGGACTGCTAAGATTGGCGAGACCGTTGCGGCGATGAAGGCCGATGGCACGCTGAGCGCGCTGACCACGAAATGGTATGGCAAAGACTACAGCAACTGAGTGATCTGACGGCGCGCAATTCCGGTTGCGCGCCGCTTGTTTTTTCGCCCTATTCCGGCTGTGCACATCCGGCCGTTCTGATCTGGGCCTTCTCATGAGAAATCAATGACCCTGCAGCCTTCGACCGACTACGCCGACGTCTGGTATCGCCGCCAAGCGCCGTCTGACCTGCCCTTGCATACCCCGCTGCAAACGCGGATCGAGGCGGATGTCTGTATCATCGGTGGCGGGCTGGCGGGGCTTACCGCCGCGTATGAACTGGAACGGGCCGGGCGCAAGGTTGTGGTGCTTGAGGCCCGCCGCATCGGCTGGGGGGCTTCGGGGCGCAATGGTGGCTTTGTCAGCCCAGGCTATTCGCTTGGCCACGAAGCCATTGCAGCCCGTGTCGGCAGCGATGCCGCTAACGACCTGTTCCGGATGTCGATCGAAGGCATGCGGATCGTAGCTGACAATATCACCGATCTTGGCATCACTGCCGCAGCTCCTTGCCCCGGCATTCTGGGGGCGGTGCGCTATGATGCCGGGCGTGATCTGGCCGATCACCGCGACTGGTTGGCGCGCGAATTTGACTATCAGGTGGCGCATCTGGACCGCGCAGCCCTTGGCCAGCACCTGACCTCGCCGCGCTATCATCAGGCGCTGCATGACCAGAACGCCTTTCATTTCGACCCCCTGGCCTATTGCCTCGGCCTTGCCCGTGCAGCAACCGCAGCAGGGGCGGTGATCCATGAAGCCACCCCCGCCGACAAGATTGAAGGCGGCGCGGCGGGCTGGACCATTAGCACCCCGAAAGGCCGAGTTTCCGCGCGCGAGGTGGTGGTGACAACCGGCGGCTACACCGACCGGTTGGTGCCTGAGGTGCACCGTGCCTTCCTGCCCATTGCCACCTATGTGATGATCAGCCGCGCAACCCCCGACCTGATTGCCAGCGCCATCCACACGAGGTCCGCCATTGGGGATGATCGTCGCGCCGGGGATTACTACCGCCTTGTCGATGATGGCAAACGCGTGCTCTGGGGCGGCAAGATCACCACCCGCACCACCGAGCCGCGCGATCTGGGCAGGCTTCTGCACCAGACCATGACCGATACCTACCCACAGCTTGCCGGGCTGGAAATTGACACAGTTTGGACCGGCCTGATGTCCTATGCGCGCCACCGCATGCCGCAGATCGGCAAGCTGGGTTCGGGGCTGTGGCATTGCACCGCCTTCGGCGGTCACGGAATGAACACCACCGCCATCGGCGGCCGGGTGATCGCCGAAGCCATCCTTGGCCAATCCGACCGCTTCCGTCGCTTTGCCCCCTTCGGGCTGGACTGGACGGGTGGCCTTGCAGGCATGGCGGCGGTGCAACTGACCTATTGGTCGTATCAGGCGATGGACGCTTGGCGCGAACGCAAAGGCTGACCAGGATGCATTTCAGAGACAATATCGACTACCCGCCGATGTTGACCCGGCCTGCGGTTTTCGTGCCACTGCTATCCGCGATCTTCGGCAGCCTGTGGTGGTTTGGCGCGGGCAACAGCGCGATTGGGCGGCTGGTGCTGGGGCTTGCACCCGTGGCCGAGGGCAACCCGCTTGACCTGCTGACGGCGGCCTTTGTCACAGCGGTTGTCGGCTTCAACATCTTCGTGGTGATGCGTCTGGCCCTGCGCCAGCAAGTCTGGCTGGTCTGGGGCGAACTTGCGGCGCTGATCTTGCTGTTCTTCTATTCCTACGACCTCAGCTTTGCCTTCATCCAGCGCAAGATCGGCTTTCTGATCACCCAAGGTCTGGTCACCACGCTGTACATCTCGGCTATCTCCATTGCCATTGCCACGGTGCTGGCACTGATGGGGGCGGTGGCAAAACTGTCGTCGAACGGCATCGCGCAGGGTATCGCGCATTTTTACACCTCGCTGTTTCGCGGCCTGCCGCTGTTGATGCAGATCTACATGATCTATCTCGGCCTGCCGCAACTGGGCTATGTGGTGGATGCGATCCCGACCGGCATCGCCGCGCTGTCACTGTGCTACGGCGCCTACATGACCGAGATTTTCCGC
>CAIXBE010000502.1 GCA_903917595.1 uncultured Rhodobacterales bacterium | reverse complement strand
GGCCCTGTGGGGATCGTCGGGCGGTCCGGCACGCTGGGGTATGAGGCGGCACAGCAGTTGAAAGACCTTGGCATCGGGGTCTCGACCAGCGTCGGCATCGGCGGCGATCCGATCAACGGCTCCTCCTTCCGCGACATTCTGGAAGAGTTCGAGAATGACCCCGCCACCGAGGTCATCTGCATGATTGGCGAAATCGGTGGCCCGCAAGAGGCCGAAGCGGCGGCCTATATCCAAAGCCACATGACCAAGCCGGTTATCGCCTATATTGCCGGTCTGACCGCGCCCAAGGGCCGGACCATGGGCCATGCCGGGGCAATCATCTCGGCCTTTGGCGAAAGCGCGTCGGAGAAGGTGGAAATCCTGACGGCCGCGGGCGTTACCGTGGCCGAAAACCCCTCGGTAATCGGATCGACCATCGCCCGGGTGCTGCAGGGCCGCGCGGCGTGACGGAGGGTTGCGATGATGAAACCACGGGTTCTGGTGACGCGCCGCTGGCCGGATGCGGTAGAGCGGGAGATGGCAAAGGTCTTTGATATCGACCTGAACCCCTCTGACATCCCGCTGTCCGAAGCCACCTTGCGGGACGCGATGGGCCAGTACGACGCGATCCTGCCAACGGTGACGGACCGTCTGCCTGCAGCGGTCTTTCAGGGGCCGGCGCGCACCCGTATTCTCGCTAACTACGGGGTGGGTTTTGCCCACATCGACACCGAAGCCGCAAAGGCAAGCGGCATCGCGGTGACCAACACGCCAGACGTATTGTCCGACTGCACCGCCGACATCGCGATGACCCTGATGCTGATGGTCGCCCGCCGCGCCGGCGAGGGCGAGCGGGAACTGCGTAACGGGCGCTGGACCGGCTGGCGGCCGACCCACATGATCGGCACCAAGGTTTCCGGGGCAACACTTGGCCTCATCGGTTTCGGCCGGATCGGTCAGGCCATGGCAAAGCGGGCGCATTTCGGTTTCGGAATGAAAATTCTAGTGCAGAACCGGTCTGCGGTCCCTGCCGAAGTGCTGGCACGCTACAACGCCGTGCAGGTCCCGACCATTGAAGACCTGCTGCCCCAGTGCGACTTCGTGTCCCTGCATTGCCCCGGGGGTGCAGCGAACCGGCACCTGATCAACGGCCCCCGGCTGGACCTGATGCGCCGCGGGGCCTTCCTTATAAACACCGCGCGGGGCGAGGTGGTGGATGAACACGCCCTTGCCCAGGCGCTGTGGTTTGGCGCCATCGGCGGCGCGGGTCTGGACGTCTATGACCGAGAGCCTGCCATTCCCCGGGAACTCCTGGGTGCAGACAACCTTGTCCTGCTGCCGCATCTGGGGTCGGCCACCATTGAGACGCGTGAGGCGATGGGCTTTCGCGTGCTGGACAACCTGACCGATTTTTTTGCCGGCAAGCAACCGCGCGACCTGGTGGCCTGAGGCGGTCTCCCTCCGCTGGCAAGCCGAAGCCCCAGCCGGGCATTTGCAATCTAAACAAGGCCGCGCGAAGGCTGGCGCGCGACCTCCGCTGGTAAAGTCGAGTTCGATCGTTTTCGCTGGAAAAGAGGCAGGCAGGTCACGGTGAGCACCGCTGGAGATGAGCCGTAACCCGCGCTTTTCCCATACGATCGTTTCAGTTAGCATCATCCTTGATCGTTTCCCAGGAATGGCGCTGGCACGGCGCCATTCGGTTCAGGAACCAGCCCCGATGACCGCCCGATGACTCATAGTGTGCCTCTTGTCCCCGAAGGGGCTGCCTTCTTTCCAGTTCCCGGCTCGGGGATGACCCGCAACTATGCTTTTGTCCTAGTTCCGGGATTTACCCTGCTTGCTTTTGCCTCCGCAGCCGAACCATTGCGGATTGCCAAGCAGTTGTCTGGACCTGCACCGGGTCCCCGACAATGCGATGCGCTGCTTATGGCTGAGGGGCTGGGGCCCAGCGCGAACAGCATCCCACTTCTTCAAAAGATCGGCATGGCTTTCCAAAAATAAGGCTTTCGCTTTGGAAAGTTCTTTCGTGCCGAGCGTCCGCTTGAAAGGATTCTTCCCGTAAACCGCCACAAGGTCAGCAGGGATTGCCACCCGGATGTAGTACATTCCTGTTTCTGGGTGTTTCCAGGGACTAGGCATTTTCACGGCCATGTACCTCTTGGGTGTACCCCCGAGGCCCTTCCAGCGCCTGGATATCACCTAAGTTTCTGGAATGTAACCGAAACATAGGGGAGTGGTGGCGAGAGAGGGACTCGAACCCTCGACCTCACGATTATGAGTCGCGCGCTCTAACCAGCTGAGCTACCTCGCCATCGAGGGGCGGAGTAAGGGGGCC
>CAIXBE010000501.1 GCA_903917595.1 uncultured Rhodobacterales bacterium | reverse complement strand
CATGACGCTGGAAACCATGGCGCCTTTGAGTGATGATCCAACGATCAGCCTGCCCGTCGTGGCACGCTGATCAAGCAGGCCCGCGCCCGAAATGGCGGAGATCTTCATGGCCAGCTACACCACGCCGTGGGACACGATCATTGTATATTTTGGTTGCGGGGACAGGCAACCGCCGTAACTTGCCAATATTGCACTGTTTTGTTTGACGTAGTGTGTGACTAACTGAAGTCTTGAGGTGATGCGAACACTTCTGCGCTGACTACTGTTTATTTGAACCTTAGGGACTGTGGCGTGAGAGTGCGGAATGGGCCGAACGCGCCATCGCGGTCGCTTTCGGCCGAGGCAGTGTGAAAACTCACCTTAAGCCTCCGCTCTGCGGAACGATTTTCCAGTGCTGTCGCATGACGGCGAGATCGTTCTGGGTGAGACACCGCATGGGCGTTGTTGCAGAACTCATGACTGAGGCATGATGGTCCCTTTCTCCGGCAGCATCAGGCCACGCGAACGATGTCGGCCGTTCCGAGGGCCGAGAAGCGGTTCATCTGGGCGATGCGGATCTGGATTTCGGCGGTTTGGCGGTTTGGGTCTCTTGCGGCGATGCGCTCGCCGAAGGACTTGAGACAGCGCATCTTCGCCTCGATCCGGCTTCGGACGTGATATCCCGTCCATCGCTTCCAGAACGCCCTGCCATAGTGGCGAGTGGCTCGTAGGGTCTCGTTTCTGGCGATTGCGGCCGGGCAATCCTCTATCCAGGGACGGCCGTTCTTGCGGATCGGGATGATCGGGGTGGCCTGCCGGTCGATGATGGCGGTGTGGCAACGGCGGGTGTCATAGGCCCCATCGGCGGTCACCGTGCCGATCTCCTCTCCTTCGGGGATCTGGTCGAGCAGTTCCGGCAGCACGCGGCTGTCGCCGTCGCTGCTAGGGGTGAATTCCACGGCGCGGATGTCAGACGTGGCCGTGTCCATGGCCAGATGCACCTTGCGCCACTGGCGGCGTCCCTGAACACCGTGCTTGCGGGCCTGCCATTCACCGTCGCCCAGGAACTTGATGCCAGTGCTGTCAACCAGCAGGTTCAGTGGGCCGTCGGCGCGCCGATAAGGGATCTGGACGGCTAGTGTCTTCTGCCGCCGGCACAAGGTGGTATAGTCCGGCACGGCCCAGTCCAGGTTTGCCAACTGCAGCAGGCTGGCCACCATGCCAGTCGTTTGTCGCAAGGGCAGTTTGAACAGCACCTTGATCGTCAGGCAGAACTGGATCGCCGCATCCGAGAACACCGCAGGGCGACCGGGGCTGCCGTCAGGCGGCGCGAGCCAGGTCATGTCCTTGTCCAGCCAGATCAGCAGAGAACCACGCTTCTTCAGTGAGGCGCTGTAGCGGGACCAGTTCGTGGTGCGGTAGCGGGCGGCTGTTGGTTTGCTCATGCCGCCTGTCTAACCGCATGGATTCACGTTGTGAATCCTTTGCGGACAGAGTTGTGCAACAACGCCGATCAGACAGCTACCTCAAGGCCCGCACCGCCCTGACCGTCTATCAGGCACAGGAGCGCCAGTTGGCGATCCAGAAGAAAAGGGGCATACACTTGGATCCCGCCCGGGCCGAAGATCTGGTGTTTCGTTCGGCTCGCCAAGAGCGTGATGGCTGGGTCACCTGGCCGGCCCGTGTTGCGACATTGATGGCGGCGCAGGTGGCTGAAGAGGAGGAATAGGCATCGGGCACGCCGGTGACAATCAACGCCGTGATCATGCAGGGCGTCTTGGAACGCCATGTACGCAAACAGCTGGAGGGCCATGCATTCGGCCTGCGCGGGCTATACCGTTGCCTCACTCCGCTGCGCACTAAGGATCGGGAAGGGCAATGGGTCGTGCAGCGCGGGACGATAGGCCCAAAGGAAGATGCACCAGCCCAACATCCACAGCGCAGCACTTGCCACCACCGGGTCGGGCCAGTTCTGGGGAACGAATGGGGTCAGGACGCGCAGCAACGCGGCCAGCCAAACGACCGCGAACGCCACGACAAGACCCCGCCCCGCAATCAACCTGCCGCCCTGCCGCGCCATTGCCGCCCGACCCGCGATCGCCAGGATCATCGAGCCCATTGCGCCCATGGTCAGCCCATGCGTTGCTGCAGCCAAGGGCAGAGCCTGTGGGCGCAGCATCGCTGTGCCCATCAGGATCAAGCCCACAGGCAGCCAGAGCCAGGCCAGATGCAGCATCAACAATGCCGGATAATGCCGCGTGTGCAGAGTTTGCCAGCCAATCAGCCGCAGGCCGTGCAAGACGCCCGCCAAAACCAGCCACGTCCCCGCAGCTGTGGTTTGCCCGACCAGAGCCATGCCCCCACCCAAAACCGTTGCGATCAGCGCGCCGGATGACAGCAGCCTGTTGTCATGAAGGTTCCGGCCGGGTGCCGTGGTTTGCAGCCAGCTGCGGGTGAAGGCGGGAATGGCGCTCCCACCGATGATGCTGATCAGAACCGCAAACAGCAGGACCATTGCCAAAGGGTCGAACACCATATCGCGCCACCCAAGCGTATTTACCAACAGGACTGCATCGCCCAGCGCCAGCCCGACAAGGGCACCGACCAGCCACAGCCGCCGCCAGACCCGTGCCGCGATCAGCTTTCGAGTAAGGATCAGGCCCAGCGCGGCAAAATAGGCCAGCGCCAGTGTCAGGACCAGCCCGAACGGCAGGCTTTCGGCCAAGGGCAGCGCAAGCCGCGCCAAAAGCCACAGCAGCGTCAGCGCGCGCACGCCTTGCGGGCCAACCCGGCCTGCCGCCCCTGTCCAGCTTGGGAGCGCGGTCAGCAGATAGCCGCCCACCGCCGCGCCGCCCATCCCGAACAGAAGTTCGTGCAGGTGCCAGCGCAGCGGATCAGCCCCGAGCCCGCCCGGCCAAAGCCAGACCGCAGGCGCAGGCAGCGCCGCAAGCCCGGCGCACAGGAACAGCGGGAGGTGAGCCGCCCGCCACAGCGGATGGCTTAACGGCAACATTCAGGCATGTGCAGGCTCGAACCGGGCGAACAGCACGTTGTTTTCCAGATGCATGTGCGTCACCAGATCTTCGGAAAACTTGCGCAGCCCGGTGTAAAGCGCAGTCCACGAGCCGCAGGCGCCTTCGGGCAGCCGCAGGCCGTGGGCAGCATGTTCGACCCCCGCCAGCAGTCGGGCGGTGTCGTCATGTTCATGCCGCATCTGCGCGATCGGATGCACGATCATCGGATTTCCGCCCTGCAGCATCAAAGGAAACAGCACTTGCTCTTCTTTCTGCATATGCGAGTCCAAATCGTCGTTCAGCGCAATCAGCGCCTCGGTCAGGCCACGCGGAGCGTCTTCATGGTCGCCATGCACCCGTTCCACCTTTTGCGCCAATGGGATCAGCCATTCCAGCTCGGCGCGGTGGGTTTCGTGATAGCGGCTGAGGATGTGGTCAATGAGCGCCGGGGTGGGTTCTGGCGCGTCGCGGCCAGCCGCATCGGCCAAGGCCTGCAGGTCGGCCAGCAGGGCATCAGGCAGAACACCTGCGCGCGTCACCGCCTCGGACAGCGCGATATTGCCGCCGCAGCAGAAGTTGATGCCTTTGCGGCGGAACAGTTCCGCGGCACCGGGCAGATCGGCGGCAATCGCGGTCACGGTCGTTTCGGGGGAAAGTCTGGTCATGGCAGTCTCCGGTCAAGGGGTGGCCCAGGCGGTGGCTTGAGCCGGTGCAAGCCGCAGCAGATCGACCGCGCGAGCAGCGATCTGAGCGGCAATTTCCAGCGTGGTTTGCGGGCGAAGATAGAAGGCGGGCACCGGCGGCAGGATGGTGCCGCCCATTTCGGTGACAGCCAGCATGTTGCGCAGATGTGCCAGCGTCAGCGGTGCCTCGCGCGCCAGCAGGATCAGCGGACGGCGCTCCTTCAACTGAACCCCGGCGGCGCGGGTCAGCAGGTTGTCGTCCAGACCATGCGCGATGGCGGCAAGGCTGCGCATCGAACAGGGTGCCACGATCATGCCTGCTACCGGATACGACCCCGATGCAATGGCGTCCCCCAGATCGCGGATGCCATGCATGCGGGTGGCAAGGGCCTCAAGTTCCGCCTGCGCGTCTGGTCCGATTTCCAGCGCCAGCGTGCGCTCGGCCATGGGCGAAAGCGTCAGGTCGATCTCGACCCCGATCCGCTCCAGCACACGCGCGCATTCCAGTGCCAACACCGCGCCGGACGCGCCGGAAACCCCCAGGATGACCCGGGCCTTCATTGCACACCCGGCAGGTGGCGCGCCAAAAGGTCGGCGGCAAAGGCCTCATCCTTGGGATCAAGTGCCATGACCTGACCCCAATCCCGCGTGGTTTCCGCACCGATCTTGATGGTGGCATCAATGCCGATCTTGCCCGCCAGACCTTCGCGCGGGCTGGCAAAATCGAGGTAATCCATCGGAGTAGACTCCAGCACCATCACATCACGCGCCGGGTCCATCCTTGTGGCCAGCGCCCAGGCGATATCGTCCCAGTTGCGCGCATTGATGTCGGCATCGACCACGATCACCATCTTGGTATAGCTGAACTGTGCCAGCATCCCCCACAGTGCCAACATCACGCGGCGCGCCTGCCCCGGATAACGCTTGTCGATGCTGACCACCGCAATGCGATAGGAACAGGCGGCGGGTGGCAGCCAAAGATCGCGCACTTCGGGAATTTGCGCGCGGATCACCGGCAGGGCCAGATCATTGAACACCTCGCCGATCACCGAAGGCTCATCCGGCGGACGTCCGGTGACGGTGGTCAGATAGAGCGGATCGCGGCGGTGGCTGATGGCGGATATCCGCATCACCGGGAAAGACTCCACGGCATTGTAATAGCCGGTATGGTCGCCAAATGGCCCCTCGGGCGCGGTGTCACCTGGATGCACCCAACCCTCCAGCATGATCTCGGCATCGGCGGGCACCAAAAGCGGCACGGTTCGGGCGGGCACCAACTCGGCCCGAGCGCCGCGCAAGACCCCGGAAAAAGTGATCTCGGATACGGTTTCGGGCAAGGGAAGGGCCGCAGACAGCAGCGTTGCCGGATCAGCGCCCAAAGCAATCGCCACCGGCATCGGTTGGCCCGCGCGCGCCCAGGTGCGGGCATGCGCCGCACCGCCGCGATGCGCCAGCCACCGCAGGATCAGCCGATCGGGCCCCAACACCTGCGCGCGATACACGCCCAGATTATAGCGCGCCACCTGTCTGGCCTCGCTGTCGAAAGGCCGCGTGACCACGACGGGCCAGGTGATTAGTGGTCCGGCATCACCCGGCCACGGCGTTTGCACCGGTAGCTGGGTCAAGTCGGTGGCGGCTGTCACCTGTTGCACTGGCGCGCGCCGTGCAATGTGCGGACGCGTCAACAAAGCCGCGCGCAGCATGGGCCAGCGTGAAAAGGCGTCGCGCATCCCCTCGATCGGGGCTGGGCTGCGCAACGATGCCAGAAATTCGCCAAGCTCAGGGATCTGATCGCGCGCCAGGCCAAGCCCGGCTGCAACCCGGTCTGGCGTGCCGAACAGATTGGCCACCACCGGCATCGCCGCCCGCGTGCCATCGGCCTGCAAGGCGGTATCAAATCGCAGGATCGGCCCACCTCGCCGCAGGGCCGCAACCTGGACGGCCGCCATGGCGTGGCGCAGCGACACAGGCTCGGGAACGCGCAGCAGATCCCCCTTCGATTCGGCCCATGCCAGAAATGCACGCAAATCAGCAAAGACGGGCAGGGAACGGATCATGGCCTCCATCAGTGGCGCAGGTCCGCCTGAATCGACCAGTATCAGGCTTAGTGAGGGGCCGACTTGATTAAGATCAAGTCGCGGCATCCGATCTGGCCCCAGTCTGCCCTAACCGCCTTGGCCGAGGACAAGATGACCAACCTGACATTGCCGCACCTGCCCCGACCTTTAGCACTGGCTGCAAAGGCAATGCCGCTTGCGCCCCTTTCCCTGTTGCTGACCAGGCTGGCGCGACAGTTGATGCGACGCAATCCCGGCCTGCAGCGACGGCTTGGTGAGAATGCCCGGTGCCGCTTTCTTCTGGATCTGACGGACCTGCCGTTCCTTCTGCTGCTGGAACCCGGCGGGGCAACACCACGGGTGTCGGCGATTTCGCGCCTGCGCCCGCCCGCCCATGACACGCGCATTGCGGGTCTGACATCGGCCTTTCTGGGAATGCTGCACGGCAGTCTGGATGGCGACGCGCTGTTTTTCTCGCGCGATCTGGTGATCGAGGGTGACACGGCGGCTGGCCTCGCGCTGCGCAATGCGATTGACGACGCCGAGTTGGATCTGGCCGCCGAGTTGAGTGTCATGCTCAAACCGCTTGACCCGTTGCTGGCTTGCACGCTGCCGTCGGTCGAACGTCTCAGCGGACTAGCCCTGCACCGCATGGACCGCCCCGCCGGAGCACCGCTGTAATGGAACTGGTATGTCCGGCAGGCACTCCCGCCGCCCTGCGTGCCGCCGTCGAGGCCGGGGCGCAGACCGTCTATTGCGGCTTTGCCGATGAAACCAACGCCCGCAACTTCCCCGGCCTGAACTTTGACCGCGACGAAATGGCCGCAGGCGTCGCCTTTGCCCATGGGCGCGGGGCCAAGGTGCTGGTCGCCATCAACACCTTTCCCCATGCCGGGGCAGAGCCCCTGTGGCATCGCGCGATTGCCGATGCCGAAACGGCAGGCGCGGACGCAGTGATCCTTGCCGATATCGGGTTGTTGGCCCATGCCGCCGAGCACCACCCCGGCCTGCGTCGCCACCTTTCGGTGCAGGCCGCCGCCGCCAACCCCGATGTTATCAACTTTTATGCCGAGGCTTTTGGCGTGAAACGCGTGGTTCTGCCCCGCGTTCTGACTGTCGATGAAATTGCCGCGATCAACCGCGAGATTGACGTGGAAACCGAGGTGTTCGTGTTTGGCGGCCTGTGCGTGATGGCCGAGGGCCGCTGTTCGCTGTCATCCTATGCCACCGGGCAATCGCCGAACATGAACGGCGTGTGTTCGCCAGCCAGCCATGTCGCGTATGCCGAAGAGTCGGGCGGGCTGACGGCGCGGTTGGGCGGATTCACCATCCACCGGACCGCCAAGGGCCAGCCTGCGCCTTATCCAACCTTGTGCAAAGGCTGCTTCACCTCTGGTGATCAGACCGGCCATGTCTTTGAAGATCCGGTCAGTCTGGACGCCACCCAGTTGATCCCCGCCCTTGCCCGCGCCGGGGTGACGGCACTGAAGATCGAGGGCCGTCAGCGCAGTCGCGCTTATGTGGCCGAAGTGGCTCGCAGTTTCCGCGCCGCAATCGAGGCGCAAGCCGCCGGTCGCCCGATGCCCAAAGCCGCACTTGCAAAGCTGAGCGAAGGTCAGGCCGCCACCACCGGTGCCTATGCCAAAACGTGGAGATAGTGATGGACCTGACCGTCGGCCCGAATTTGTTCTTCTGGGAGGCCGCCACCGTGCGCGCCTTTTATGAAGGCCTTACCACCGCCCCGGTTGCGCGCGTGGTGCTGGGTGAGGTGGTGTGCTCAAAACGCCTGCCGTTCTGGCAAAATGAAATCGCGCAGGCCGCGGATACCTTGCTGTCGGCAGGTAAAGCGGTTGCGATTACCAGCCTTGCCCTCGTCACGTTGAAACGCGAACGCAAGGCCACTGCCGCGCTGGCCGAAATCGGTTTGCCGATCGAGGTGAACGATCTGACGGCGCTGCAGTCTTTGCCCAAGGGACAGCCGTTCTGGGTCGGGCCGCTGATCAACGTCTATAACGAAGGCACGCTGCGCTGGCTTGCGGCACGCGGCGCTGTGCGGGTGTGCTTGCCGCCCGAGCTGCCGCTGGATTCCATCGCCGTTCTGGCCCGGTTGGGTCGTGATCTGGGTGTTTCAGTCGAGGTTTGGGGCCATGGTCGCCTGCCGCTTGCCATTTCAGGCCGTTGCTATCACGCGCGGTTGCACGATCACGCCAAGGACAGCTGCCAGTTTGTCTGTGGGCTGGACCCGGATGGCCGCGACGTGGAAACGCTGGATGGGCAAAAGTTTCTGGCGGTGAACGGCGTGCAGACCCTGAGCCAAAGCACCGCCAGCATGGCCTTTCAGATTGAGGCCTTGCGCGAGGCGGGCGTGACCTCGCTGCGGATGTCGCCGCAAAGTGCGGATTTTGCGCAGATTTGCGTCGCCTATGCCGCCCGTATTGCAGGCACGCTGACCGCCGCCGATCTGGCCGCCAGCCTGATCGCAAAAGTCCCCGGTGGGCGGCTTTCGGATGGCTTTGTGCGTGGCCCGTCAGGTGCGCATTGGTCGGGCACCGCAACGATAGGAAACCACCATGGCCTGTGACACCGAAACCCTGCGCCGGATCGTCAACAACCCTACCCTTAGCCCAGCGCAAAAGGCCCGCGCCTTGTCGATTGAGGCCGAAAATTCACTGCCCTATCCGCAGCTTGACCCCGATACCCAAGCGGCGCTGGATGCGCGGCTGATCTGCGACATGTATGAAGGCCATGCGCCCTACAAGCCGCGCTATGTGCTGCCCGATTACGCCGTGGTGCTGGCGCGTGGCAGCGATTGGCTGGAATTGCCCGCGCCGCAAACGCTGGATGAGGCGATAAACACCTTGATGATCGCCTATCATCATGTGCCATCGGTCACCGGCATGCCGGTTTACATCGGCCAGCTTGATGACCTGCTGTTACCGTTCTGCGACGGGATTTCCGACGATGATCTTTACCGCCAGATCAAGCTGTTCTGGCGTTATATCGACCGTGTGCTGCCTGACGCCTTCTTGCACGCCAATATCGGCCCCACTGACAACCGCGTCGCACGCACCATCCTGCGCGTCGATGCCGAACTGGGCCAGATCGCGCCCAACCTGACCTTTCGCTACGATCCCAGGGTCAGCACCGAAGCAATCCTGGCGCTGGCGATCAGCAATATCACCACCCGCTCCAAGCCGCATATCGCCAATCACCCACTGCATACCGCCGCCTTTGATGCGCGGGGCTATGGCATTGTCAGTTGCTATAACGCGCTGCCGCTGGCAGGCGGGGCCTCGACGCTGACGCGGATCAATCTGTTGAAGGTCGCCAAACGCGCGACAGACGCAAATGATTTCCTGACCAACACCCTGCCGCAGTATGTGGCGCATAATTTCCGGCTGGCACAGGCGCGGATTGATAATCTGTTTGACCAATCGGGGTTTTTCGACAGCTTCCTTGTCACCGAAGGCTGGATCGACCCCGCCCGCTTCACCGCTATGTTCGGCATCTTTGCGATGGCTGAAGCGGTCGAGCATCTGCTGGCCAAAGCCGGCACTCCGGCCCGCTATGGCCATGACACGCGGGCGAATGCGCTGGGCTATGCCATCTCGGCGCGGCTGGCGGAATTGGTGGCGGCACAGCCGATGCGCAACGTGTGGCGTGGGCGCGCGATGCTGCATGCGCAGGCGGGGCTGTCCACCGATACCGGCCTGACGCCGGGCGTGCGCATCCCCTACGGCCATGAACCCGATCCGGTCAGCCATGTGCAGGCACTGGCACCGCATCACCAATACTATGCCTCGGGGATCTCTGAAATCCTGACCCTGGACGAAACCGTCAAGGCCAATCCGGCGGCGGTTCTTGATCTCTGCAAGGGTGCCTTTGCCTGTGGCCTGCGCGAGTTTACCGCCAATGTCGGCGGCAATGATCTGGTGCGGGTGACCGGCTATATGATCCGGCTGTCGGATGTGGCGCGCTACAACGCCGACAAGGGCGCGCGCACCAACACCACGGCGCTGGGGGCCGAGGCGGCCAGCAAAACGGCGATTTTGGCCCGCAAACCAAGGGTGGTGGCGCATGAACTTGCCGCAGGCGCGGATCAGTAAGATCCTGCCATGGTCTTGCGTCGATGGGCCGGGCAACCGCATGGTGCTGTTCTTGCAGGGCTGCAACTTT
>CAIXBE010000500.1 GCA_903917595.1 uncultured Rhodobacterales bacterium | reverse complement strand
GGGTCGTCATGCAACAACTTGCGCGCGTCCGACTGCGCCAGCGCCATCAGGCTTGCCTGCCGTTCAAGATCCGCAACCTTGAACCGGGGCAGACCCGATTGCGCTGTGCCAATCAGATCGCCCGCCCCCCGCATGGCAAGGTCCTCTTCGGCGATGCGAAAGCCGTCTTCGGTGTCGCGGATCGTGGTCAGCCGCCGCGCGCCGGTCTCGGACAACGGGGCCTGATACAAGAGCAGACAGGTCGAGGCCGCCTCACCCCGCCCAACCCGGCCGCGCAGCTGGTGAAGTTGCGACAGACCAAAGCTTTCGGCCTGTTCGATCACCATGATCGTCGCATTCGGCACGTTCACACCAACCTCGATCACCGTGGTCGCCACGAGAACCGAGGTTTCGCCGCTCACAAACCGCGCCATGGCGGCGTCCTTTTCGGCGGGCGGCATCTGGCCGTGCACCAGACCAACCCGGTCGCCCAAGGCCGCGCGCAGATGGCGAAAGCGTTCTTCGGCGCTGGCATAGCCCACCACCTCGGATTCCTCGACCAAAGGGCAGACCCAATAGGCCTGCTGCCCCTCGGCGACGGCCTTGCGCAAGTGATCCACCACCTCGTCCAGCCGTTCGGTGGTCACCATGGCGGTGCGGATCGGTTTCCGCCCTGCCGGCTTTTCATCCAGAACCGACACATCCATGTCGCCATGTGTCGCCAGCGCCAAACTGCGCGGGATCGGTGTCGCGGTCATCACCAGCACGTCGACCGCTTCGCCCTTGGCCCCCAGTTCCATCCGCTGCGCCACGCCAAAGCGGTGCTGTTCGTCCACCACCGCAAGGCGCAAGTCCTTGAATTCTACATCTTTCTGAAAGACCGCATGGGTGCCGACCAGGATCGGGATGCGGCCCGTCGCCAGATCCTCCAGCTTCATCGCCCGGTCCGCCCCCCGGTCGCGACCGGTGAGCAATTCCAGCCGCACCCCTGCCGCCCGGGCCAGCGGGGCCAGGCCTTCGAAATGCTGGCGGGCCAGGATTTCGGTCGGGGCCATCATCACGCCCTGCCCGCCCGCCTCGACCGCGATGAGCAACGCCTGAAACGCGACCAGCGTTTTCCCCGACCCCACATCGCCCTGCAAAAGCCGGTTCATCCGCAACGGTTGTGCCATGTCGGTGGCGATTTCGCCAACCGCCCGGGCCTGCGCACCTGTGGGCGCATAAGGCAGGCTTTCCAACACCTTGGCGCGCAAGTCGCCTGCGCCTTCGGTCACCATACCCTTGCCGCGACGGATGCGGGCGCGGGCGATGGACAAGGTCAGTTGATGGGCGAAAAGCTCGTCATAAGCCAACCGCACCCTTGCGGGATGGGTGAAGGCCAGCCCGGCCGCTCCATCTGGCGCATGAGCGGCGGTCAGGGCGGCGGTCCAGTCCGGCCAGCCTTCCCGCGCTTTCAGGCTGGCGTCGATCCATTCCGGCACCAGCGGCAACCGGGTCAGTGCCCCGGCCACCGCCTTGGAGACAACGCGCTGCGTCAACCCCGCCGACAGGGGATAGACCGGCTCATAGGCCGGAATCTCACCCGCCTCCTCGACCCGCAGCACATGGTCGGGATGCACCATCTGCGCGATACCGTCGAACAACTCGACCTTGCCCGAAACCAGCCGCCGCTGCCCGGTTGGCAGCAGGCGCTGCAAAGCCTCGGTCCGGGCGTGGAAATAGACCAGCAGGAATTCGACGCGTGCATCGCGGACATGCACCCGGTAGGGCCGCCCCTTCTGGCGCGGCGGGACATGCATGCCGATCTCCACTTCGACCGTAAGGGTCGCGGGGGCGGTCACATCGCGGACCGACGCGCGCAAGGCCCGGTCGACGCCGGAATGCGGCAGAAGGTAAAGCAGGTCCTTGGGACGGGTGACGCCAAGGCCTTCAAAGGCCTTGGCCGCCTTGGGACCGACGCCGGGCAAGGTCTCCAGCCCGGCGAACAGCGGAAAAAGCGCCTCGGGCCGGGTCATCCGCCGATCAGCCGCAGCCAGGCATCCTCATCTATGACCTCGACCCCCAGACGTTCGGCGTCCTTGGCCTTACTTCCAGCGCCGGGGCCAGCGATCAGAAGATCGGTCTTGGCACTGACCGAACCCGCGACCTTGGCCCCCAAGGATTCAGCCCGGGCTTTCGCTTCGGCGCGGGTCATCTTTTCCAGCGTGCCGGTGAAGACCACGGTCTTGCCTGCAACCGGGCTGTCGGTTTCGGCGGCCTTGACCGGGAGCACGGTCAGGAAGCCGACCAGCCGGTCAACCTCACCCCGTTCGGCGGTGGCGGGGATCAGCGCATCGACCAAGGCGCGTGCGCTGACCTCGCCCATACCGTCGATTCCGGTCAGGCTCTCCCAGTCTGGGCCGGTGAAAGTACATGCGAAATCAATGGCCTGAATAAGGTTTTCCCAGGTTCCATAATGCCGCGCCAGAAGGCTGGAGGAGGTTTCGCCGATATGCCGGATGCCCAAGGCAAAGATCAGCCGATCCAGCGGGATCGTCCTGCGGGCCTCAACGGCGGCGAACAGTTTGGCAACCGAGGTTTCCCCAAATCCATCCCGATTTTTCAGCTTTTGCAACGGGTTGGCGGCGTCTCTTGCGGCAAGGGTGAAGATGTCGGCGGGGGTCTTCACCGGTAGGATTTCGTCGTTGAAGAACATCTCGACCTGCTTGGCCCCGAGCCCTTCGATGTCAAAGGCCCCCCGGCTGACGAAATGCTTAAGCCGCTCGACCGCCTGCGCCGGACAGATCAGACCGCCGGTGCAGCGGCGGACGGAATCGCCTTCCTCACGGTGGGCGGGGCTGCCGCATTCGGGGCATTCCGTTGGAAAGACAAAGGGTTGCGCGTCGATCTTGCGGCGGGAAAGATCCACATCCGCCACTTTCGGGATCACGTCCCCGGCGCGGTAGATCTGCACCCAGTCGCCGACACGGATGTCCTTGCCGCCGCGAATCTCGGCGCCCTTGCTGTCGCGACCGGCGATGTAATCTTCGTTGTGCAGGGTCGCATTGCTGACCACCACGCCGCCCACCGTCACCGGTTGCAGCCGCGCGACCGGGGACAGCGCACCAGTGCGGCCAACCTGAATGTCGATGCCCAGAAGCGTCGTCCAGGCCAGTTCCGCCGGGAATTTATGCGCAATCGCCCAGCGGGGGGTTGTTGAGCGAAAGCCAAGCCGCGCCTGCAGGCCAAGGTGGTTGACCTTGTAGACCACGCCGTCGATGTCATAGCCAAGGGTGGCGCGCTGCGATTCAATGCGGTTGTAGTGGGCGAGCAGGCTGTCTGGGCCATCGCAGAGAATGGTCAGGGGATTTGTCTGAAACCCCAATGCGTTGAGGCGCTGAATTGCCTCAAATTGTGTTGCGGCAAGTGGGGACGTGACCTCACCCCAAGCATAGGCGAAGAACCGCAAGGGACGGCTGGCCGTGACACCCGCATCGAGTTGGCGCAAGCTGCCGGCTGCGGCATTGCGCGGATTTGCAAAGGTCTTGTCGCCCGCAGCACTGGCCCGCGCGTTCAAGGCCGCAAAATCGGCGTGGGACATATAGACCTCGCCGCGCACCTCCAGCACCTCCGGAGCATCGGTCAGACGCTGCGGGATGTCGCGGATGGTGCGGGCATTTTCGGTGACATTCTCGCCCACTTCGCCATCGCCCCGGGTTGCGGCCTGCACCAGCACGCCGCTTTCATAGCGCAGGGACAAGGACAACCCGTCAATCTTGGGCTCGGCGGTAAAGGTCAGGTCCCCGGAGTGGTTCAGGAATTTCCGCACCCGGTCGGCGAAATCGGCCACGTCTTCGGCGGCGAAAGCGTTTTCCAGCGACAGCATCCGCACCCGATGGGCGACCTTGCCAAAGCCATCGGCAGGGGCCGCACCGACCATGTCGGTCGGGCTGGTCATCGTCATCGCGCGCTGAATGCCGGGAAACGCTGCCTCAAGCTCGGCCAGACGGCGCTTCATCCGGTCATAGCTGGCATCTGACATCACCGGCGCATCGTCGCGGTGATAGGCAAGGTTCGCGTCCAGCAGCAGATGCACCAGATCGGCCCACTCGGCGACCGCCTCGGGTTCTGACATCATTGCGACCGGGCGCATTTGGTCTTCGCTCATCCCACGTCCTCTTGCATCGCCCAATTCTTAGGGCCGCAACGTGGTCAGGACAAGTCAGGCGCTGGCGGCAAGGCGGGCGGGCAGCGCAACCGGATCGCGCAGCACATAGCCACGGCCCCAGACGGTTTCGATATAGTTTTCGCCCCCCGTCGCCTCGGCCAGTTTCTTGCGCAGTTTGCAGATGAAGACGTCGATGATCTTCAGCTCGGGTTCGTCCATGCCGCCGTAGAGGTGGTTGAGGAACATCTCCTTGGTCAGGGTCGTGCCTTTGCGCAAGGACAGAAGCTCCAGCATCTGGTATTCCTTGCCGGTCAGATGCACGGTCTTGGCATCGACATCGACGGTCTTGGCATCCAGATTGACCGATACCAGCCCGGTCTTGATGATCGACTGGCTGTGGCCTTTCGACCGCCGGATGATCGCATGGATGCGTGCCACCAGTTCTTCGCGGTGGAAAGGTTTGGTCAGGTAATCATCGGCCCCAAAGCCAAAGCCCTTAAGCTTGTTTTCGGTGTCATCGGCGCCCGACAGGATCAGGATAGGCGTTTCAACCCGCGCCTGACGCACCTGACGCAAGACTTCATGCCCGCTCATGTCCGGCAGGTTCAGGTCCAGAAGAATCAGGTCATAATCGTATAGTTTGGCCAGATCGATGCCGTCTTCGCCCATATCGGTGCAATAGACATTCAGGTTCGCGTGCGTCAGCATCAGTTCGATGCTGCGCGAGGTCGTTGGGTCATCTTCCACAAGCAGGATGCGCATTTTGCCGGGTTCTCCGCTCCGTTGCCGTCATCGTTAACAAGATGGGGCGGCAATGGTTAACCGACGGTTACTTTGCCAGAGCGCGAGCAACAAACAATTTAAAGTTGTCGATATCTTTGAATGGCGGTCACTTTCAGCCCCTGATCGCCGTGGCGTTCAACCGCAGTGCGCCACAGGGCAAATTCTTCATCGGACAGCGCATAGCGTTCAAGCGCCTCACTTTCGGGAATCAGACCGAAAATGACCGCTTTGACCACCACCGCCTTGCGACTGGCCACCCAGCGCCGGGTTTCCGGCGGGGGCAGGTCGGCGCGGCTAAGAATACTGCCATCGGGCAGAGTGATCTGCCTTGGCCCATCGACACGTTTCAGGAACATCTGCCTTCCCTTCTGACTGTGGGACGACAATGCGGGATCAGACTTAATCAAATCTGAAACGGGGGATTGAGAGTGCACAGCATTTTCATATATTCCCGATCATTCATGCCATAAGGACAATCCCGATGCCGCGCGATGTCGCCCTGAACTCTCTGGGACTGCCTAAACCCCCGTCGCAGACGCGGGTTGTGGTCGCCATGTCGGGCGGGGTCGACAGTTCGGTCGTGGCCGCGATGCTGGCCGAAGAAGGTTACGATGTCGTCGGCGTGACGCTGCAGCTTTACGATCACGGGGCGGCGCTGGCGAAAAAGGGCGCCTGTTGTGCCGGCCGCGATATCCATGACGCGCGGCGGGTGGCCGAGACGATGGGCTTTCCGCATTATGTCCTCGACTATGAAAACACCTTCCGCGAGGCGGTGATCGAGGAATTTGCCGACGCCTACCTTGCCGGTGCGACCCCGGTGCCCTGCATCCGCTGCAACGAACGGGTGAAATTCAAGGACCTTCTGGCCACCGCCAAGGACCTTGAGGCCGATTGCATGGCGACCGGGCATTATATCCAGCGCAAGATGGGACTGCGCGGGCCGGAACTGCATCAGGCGGCGGACTCCGCGCGCGACCAGTCGTATTTCCTGTTCTCGACCACGGCAGAGCAGCTTGACTACCTGCGCTTTCCGCTGGGGCATCTGGCCTCGAAGGCCGAAACCCGGGCGTTGGCGGTGAAATACGGGCTGCCGGTGGCCGACAAGCCCGACAGTCAGGACATCTGCTTTGTCCCGAACGGCGACTATGCGGCGGTGATCGAAAAGCTTCGCCCGGGGTCTGCCGATCCCGGTCAGATCGTCGATATGGAGGGCCGCGTGCTGGGCGAGCATCGCGGTGTGATCCACTACACCATCGGCCAAAGGAAGGGCCTTGGCATCGGGGGCCTTGAAGACCCGCTGTATGTCGTCAAGCTGGACCCTGCGAACCGGCAGGTGATCGTCGGCCCGAAGGCTGCGTTGTCGACCCGCATCATTCCACTGCGTGAGATCAACTGGCTGGGCGATGAGGCTTTCGACAGCCGCCCCGAATGGCATCTGAAGGTCAAGGTCCGCTCCACCCGCCCGCCTCGGGATGCAATCCTCCGGCCGACCGGCCCGACCACGGCTGAAGTCGAGCTCTTGGCCCCCGAAGATGGCGTATCGGCGGGCCAAGCCTGCGTCTTCTATGCCCCCGAAGGCAGCCGCATCTTCGGCGGCGGCTGGATCTGGAAGGGACCCGCGTCTTGAAATCGCTGATTCTGGCGCTGGCCCTTGCCCTGCCCCTGCCCGCACTTGCCGAAACCCGCGACGACCGCATTGCGGCGGCAGAAGTCTATGTCGACATGGCGCTGGCCGATTTCGATATGCAAGCGATGATCGGCATGCTTTACCAGCCGATCCTTGAGCAAGTCGCGGCGGGCGGGGCGGTCTTGACGGACGATCAGTTGGCCAAGATCAAGGCGCTTTATCTGGATGCGTTCTTGGAACCCCTTCCCAACTTGATGCGCGATCAGGCCGGGATCATGGCCGACATGATGACGCTGGGTGAAATCACCGCGCTGACCGATTTCTACGCGACCCCCGAGGGCAAGTCGGTCATGGCGAAACTGCCGCAACTGACTGCCGCACAGCAGCCCGCGCTGAACGGCTTCATCGGGGCCAAGATGGATGAGCTGGTGCCGCAGGTCCTGGCCATCGTCAACGGCGAAGCCGCCCCGGCAGCGACTGCCGAACCGACGACGACGCCCTGAGACCCGAAACCGGGGTTTGCGCTAAGGTAGCCTGGCTTGCGCCGCCGCACTGCCCTGCAGTTCGACCTCAAGCCAGGTAATGAATTCCTGGATCAATGCGGTTGCGTCCTGCCGGACCTGAATGCACAGATCCTGCGGCGAGGATATCGCAAAATCCTCGACTGCAAGAAGTCGCCCCTGCACCAGAAGGTCGCGGATCGAATGTGACCAGGCAAGCGCCACGCCCTGACCCTGAATCGCCGCCTCGACAGCATGGGAGTGGGCCGAGAACTCCAACCGCCGCTTTTCGGGTCGCCAGCCAAGGCCCTGCGCCCCCAGAAAACCGGGCCAGTCGGTCCAGTCACGCCCCGGCTGGTCAAGGTGGATCAATGCTGTTTCTGTCAGATCCTTCAAGCTTACCCGCGACGGCATCGTGGCTCTGAACGCCGGACTGCAGACGGCAATCACCCGGTCGGCAAAGCTTGCCGCCAAAGCGTATCCAGCCCGCAGCGGCCCGCCATACTGGATCGCCAGATGCGCCGGTTCGGACTGCAGATGGAACGGGCGGGCCGAGGTTAGGACCTTGATGTCTACCTCTCTCTCTGGTGCTTGAAACCGGCCAAGACGCGGCACCAGCCAATAGGCGGCAAGGCAAAGATCGGTAAAGACCAGCAACCGCCCGGGCGCCGGACCGGCCCGCAGCGAAACCGACGCGTCGCTGATCACGCGAAGTGCCGGCTCGATGTTTTCCGCATAAACCCTGCCAGCCGGGGTCAGGGTCACGTCATGGCGATGCCGTTCGAAAAGCGGCTGACCCAGGTCACGCTCCAGTGACCGGATCTGCTGGCTTATGGCTGATTGGCTAAGGTTCAACTCGACCGCCGCACGGGTAAAGCTGAAATGCCTGCAAACGGCCTCGAAGGCGGCAAGCGAAACCATGGGCGGAAGGGTCTGTCGAAGATTAGGCATAAACCATCCTTATCTCTAATGCAGGTCTTGTCGTTTGTCACTGGCAGTCGGCCAACCTAGGCTTGAACAGGTTGCGCGACCGGAGGGACAAATGACCGAACTGACCGTGACCCCACTCACCGGAACCATCGGGGCCGAGATTTCGGGGGTGGATCTGGGCAAGCCCCTGGATCAGGGCACGCTTGATGCGATCTATCAGGTGCTGATCGAGCGGCTGGTAATCTTCTTTCGCGATCAGGACATCTCGCCTGCGCGCCATCAGGACTTTGCGCAAAGCTTTGGTGACCTCGACGCACCGCACCCGGTTTACAAGCATGTCCCCGGCTTTGACCGGATCGTCATGCTGGCCAATGATGCCAGCAACCCGCCCGATACCGACGGCTGGCACACCGACGTGACGTTCCGGCAGAACCCGCCCTTCGCCTCGATCCTTGTGGCGCGCGATATCCCGCCGGTGGGCGGCGACACGCTTTGGTCGAACCTTTACGCCGCCTATGATGCACTGCCTGGCGAGATGAAGGCGATGCTGGAAGATGTAACCGTCGTTCATGACATGGGCGAATTTCGCAACAACTTTGGGGTGGGCGAAGTCGACGGCACAAGAATCACCGCAGCAATGCAGCGTTTCGGCTGTGCCCTGCACAAGGCGGTGCAGGTCCATCCGGTGACGGGGCGCAAGTTCCTGTACTGCAACGAAGGATTCGCGATGCATGTGCTGGGGATGACGACCCGGCAGTCGAGACGGTTGCTGCACTATCTTTTCGACCATCAGGACCGCCCGGAGTATCAGGTCCGCTTCAAATGGCGCGCAGGATCGGTGGCGATGTGGGACAACCGCTGCACCACGCATTACGCGGTGGCCGACTACTTGCCGCATTACCGCTGCATGAACCGGGTGACTGTCGTGAACGACCGCCGCGCCCCAGGCCAAGCAACGATCCCGAGCTAGAGATGATCCAGAACCGACCGCGCTGCGCGCAGGCCCGGCGCCTCGCCTCCCTGCCCCAGTCGCTCCATCGTCAGGGCCATAGCGGCTTTCTGCGCTGAAGGATCGGCCAGCACTGCCTCCACTGCAACGGCAATGGAGGCAGGTTTGCAGGCAGGGCCAAGAAATTCCGGCACCACCCGCGTTTCGCTGACTAGATTGACCAGCGTAACCGTATCGATCAGCGCCGCCCGCTGCATCAACCACCAGCTGAACCAGTGCATGTCATAGGCAATGACCATCGGGCAGCCATTCGCCGCCAGTTCCAAGGATACCGTTCCCGACGCCGCCAGTGCCACATCGGCGGCGGCAAAAGCCCCACGTTTCAGGGCGGGGTCCTCGATGATTTCGGGCCGCACCGCCCAAGCCCCTGTCAACTCTCTGATCAGCCCCGCCACGCCACGCACGGTCGGCAGCGCAACGCGCAGGTCGGGGTGGCGGGCATGCAATCGAGCGATCACCTCAGCAAACACCGGAGCCAACCGCGAGACCTCGGACCGCCGCGACCCCGGCAGCGCCAGGAGCAGCGGGCCCTTGCCCTTGTACGCCGCCCGCTCGGCGTCAGACGCCAGCGCCTCGGCCACCACCGGATGGCCGACGAAATCGCAGGTCATGCCCACGGCAGTCATGTAAGGCGGCTCGAACGGGAGGAGCGCCAGCACATGGTCGATAACGCGCGCCATCCTTGCTGCCCGACCGGGACGCCAGGCCCAGACGGAAGGGGCGACATAGTGGATCGTCCGAAGATCAGGCCGCGTCGCTTTGACAATCTTGGCCACGCGCAAGCAGAAATCCGGGCTGTCGATGGTGATCAGCGCGTCGGCCCCGCTGGCAAGGGCGGATTGGGCCGCTTCGCGGATCCGGCGTTTCAGTGGGAAATACTTCGGCAGGATCTCGGCGATGCCCATCACCGAAAGCTCTTCCATCGGGAACAGGCTGGTCAGGCCTTCCGCCTGCATCAAGGGGCCACCGATGCCTTCGAAGATCACACCCGGCGACAAGGTCTTCAACCCCGCCATCAACGCCGCCCCAAGCCGGTCGCCGGACGGTTCGCCCGCGATCAGGAACAACCGCGTCATGGGTTGGTGATCTCCACCACCGGCCCGATGATTTTGGCCACCGGGACGAAGCCAAGCCCTCCTGCCTCTTGCGCGAAGCGACTGTCGAGAGAGTTGTCGCGATGATCGCCCAGGACGAAGACCGTTCCTTCGGGCACCGTCACCGGGCCGAAATCATCACTGGGGCCACCTGACATGGCATCCAGCACCTCCCAACTTGCGCCCGATGGCAGGGTCTCGGTCCAGCGCGCGATCTCACAGGTGGCAGCCTCGGCCTTGCTCCCCGGGCAAAAGGGCCACGCACTCTGCGGACCTTCCGGCACAAGACGTTGCAGATAGGAGGCCGCAGCGGTTTGCGGGACCTCGCTCCCGTTCAAGATTACCCGACCGCCGCGCAGTTCCACCGTGTCGCCGGGTAGGCCGATCAACCGCTTCACATAGGCGATGTCTGCCTGCAGCGGGTGATAAAAGACAATCGCATCCCCCTGCTCAACCGACGCTCGTGACAGTATGATCACGCAAGCACCCGGCTCGATGGCCGGCTTCATGCTGCCAGCAATGGGTTGAAAGCTGTCGTAGGGCCCTGTCAGGCACTCCGGACAAAAGCAGAAGGCCTGGGCGGGTTCGGCCATCACCACAAGAAGACCCGCCACCGCAAGCGCCGACAACGGCAAGAGACGCAGGACGTTCATTCCCGCGCCCAGAGGAACAGGCCCAACGCCCCCGCGAGACGCTGCATTTCGGCCAGGTTCAGGCAGATCACCTCGCCCGCCTGAAACGCGATGCCGCCAAGGCCGGCATCGGCAGCGGCCTGCACCGTCGCAGGACCAAGCGTCGGCAGGTCGATCCGCCGGTCCTGTCCCGGCTTTGACGCCTTGTAAAACAGCCCCCGACCGCGTGCGGGATCAGGCCGTAGGCCGGGCTTCAGCCCGGCAACCCCCGCCAGCAGCGCGTCGGTTCCCGGCAGCGCCTCGACACCAAGGCAAAGGCCCTGCGCCACCACCGCGCCCTGCCCCACGTCCACCGCGCCAAGCGCGGCGACAATCGCCGCTGCCCGGGCCGCATCCGCCTCATCCCGCGAAGTGACCGCCCCGACCAGCACTCCCGGCCCCGGCAAAAGCCGGGGGGCCACGTCTTCGACCCCGGCCACGGCAAAGCCTGCTTCCTCGAACAACTCCAACACCACGCGAAGGGTGGCGTCATCGCCATCGGCCATCGCCTGCATCAGGCGGGGCAGCATCGTGGCGGTCTGGGGGTCCAGCAAAGCCGGGTCCAGGGACGGGCGCTGAACGGCCCCGGCAAAAACCACGCGTTCGACACCGTGGTCGCCAAGGTGGCGCAAGAACGGGGCCAGCCGCTCGACGCGAAAGGTGATGTCGACGGCAAGTCCGTCCGGCACAAAGCCGTTCAGCGCCGCCACCAGCGGAGGTGTCGCCATGGCCCCGACCAGCGCGGCAGGCAGGGCGCCGCTCCCCGCGATCAGCGCGGTCTTGGGACCCGATGTCACCGGCCGCCCTTTGGTGTCAGAAAGCTGCGGTCAGACTTGGACAGGATGAAATCGGCAATCTCGCGCACGAGCGGGCTGTCGCTTTCCTCGGCCAACTTGCGGGCCCGGTCCAGAAAACTACCGTCCTCCTGCGCCAGCGTCTGATAGGCGGCGCGAAGCGCGGTGATTCCGGCCCGATCCACCCCCCGGCGCTTCAGGCCGACCAGATTAAGCCCGTCCAACTCGCCCCGCGGGGCCTGTACCAAACCATAAGGGATGACGTCGTTCGTCACCATGGTCACCGCGCCGATGATCGCGCCATGGCCGACACGCACCCACTGGTGAATGCCCGACAAGCCGCCAACGATCACATCGTCGCCCAGCGTCACATGGCCCGCGATGGCGACATTGTTGACCAGGATCACCCGGTCACCGATCTGGGCATCGTGGCCGACATGTGCGCCGGTCATGATCAGGCAGTCATTGCCCACCCGCGTCACCCCGCCACCGCCTTCGGTGCCGGTGTTCAGCGTTGCCGCCTCGCGGATGCGGCAGCGTTGGCCGATGATCAGCCTTGTATGCTCGCCATGGTATTTCAGATCCTGCGGCACCTCGCCCACCGTGGCGAAGGGGAAGATCACCGTCTCGTCGCCGATATTGGTCCAGCCCGTCACCACGGCATGGCTTTTGACCGTGACCTGCGCCCCAAGCGTCACCTCCGGGCCGATCAAAGCGAAAGGGCCAATCTCGCAGCCGGCACCGATCACGGCACCGGGTTCGACCACGGCCATGGCGTGGATGCGGGCTGTCGGATCAATGCTCATGCTTTCAGCCCCATGCTTTCGGCCTTATGCTTTGGGAACATCGAACATCGCCATGAAGGTCGCTTCGCAGGCAAGTTCACCGTCGACTATGGCGCGGCCTTCGAATTTCCAGACCCGGCCGCCGCCGCGCAGCGCCTTGACGTGCAACTCCAGCACATCGCCCGGCACGACCTTGCGGCGGAATTTGACCCCGTCGACGCCCATGAAGAAGACATTGGCGTTCTTGTCCACCAGATCCATCGACATGCCAACAAGAATGCCGCTGGTCTGGGCCATCGCCTCGATGATCATCACGCCTGGAAAGATCGGCATACCGGGAAAGTGGCCCTGAAACTGTGGCTCATTGAAGGTGACGCATTTGATGCCGACGCAAGAGACGTTCGGAATGATGTCGCGGACCTTGTCGATAAGCAGAAACGGGTAACGATGCGGAATGATCCGCTGAATAAGCTGCAGATCGGCCGTCGTCGACACGGTAGTATCCATCGTATTGTCCCCTGCTGCCCGTTCTATGCCGGGTCGTCCCTGTCTGTGTTGCTAGCAACTCATCCGGCGGGTGACAAGTTCAGCGGTGGGGTCAGGGGACCACTTGCGGAGTGATCCCAGCCAAAAAAGCGCTGTCGACCTTTGCAATCGCCTCGTCAGTCACGTCGACCAGACTAAGCGACAGGATGACCGAAGATTTTTCCAAAAGCACTTGGGCGCCCCGCGCAGCCATGAGTTCACCAAGGACCGGCAACGCAGCGCGTTGAAAGGCCTTGCTGTCTTCTTCGCGTACGCCGGCAAGATCGCGTGCCTTGGAATCCTGTTGGGCACGAATCCGTTCGACCTTCTCATCGAATGCGGCAGCACGGGCGGAAAACTCTGCGACCGACAAGGTCTTGCGCAGATTGGTCAACTCTTGCTCTTCGGCCACCAACTCGGCCTGAATTCCGGCATTTTCCGCCTCAAGAGCGCGGGTAGCAATACGCTCGCGCTCGACGCTTGCCTTGCCAAAAGCGGATTCTTCAAACAGGCGCGCCCGGTCAAGGATCAATATTTGCAGCACCGGATCCGAGGTATTTCCCTCCTGTGCAGGAACCTGCCCGGAAAGCAAAAGGACAACAGGCAACGCCGACAAAAACCGTGTCAGCCAACCCCCGGCCCGCATGATCAGAACTTCGTCGAGATGGTCAGGTCGAAGGTCTGCTCCTCGTCGTAGTCTTCCTTGACCAGCGCATGGCTGAAGTTGAACCGCAACGGGCCGACCGGCGTGTTCCAGAAGATCGAAAGCCCGGCAACGGCGCGCAGGTTAAGCCCGTCGTCAACAGGGCTGACGCCGGCGGTATTTTCCAGGCTCCATACCGAGCCGACGTCAAGGAACGCGCCGCCCGTTATTCCGTACTCTTCAGGCAGGCCCAGCGGGAAATCGGCTTCGAACCGGGCTACAGCAAACAGATTTCCGCCCAAGGCATCTTCATCGGTAGCATCAAGATCGCGCGGGCCAATACCATTGGGCGCAAAGCCACGGATCTTGCCGCTGCCGAAATACCGCTCGGTGACCCGGCTGGTACCATCACCAAGCGACGTTATTGCTCCGCCCTCGAAGATCACACGAACCGCGACCTCTTCGCTCATGATCCGCGTCTCGGCCAAGGCAAGGGCGGTCGTTTCGATGTATTCCGTGTCGCCGGCAAGACCCGAGAAATCCTGATTGAAACGGAAAAGCACGCCGCCCTTCGGATTCAGTCCGGTGATCCGGGTATCGTATTGATAGCTGTAACCCAATGAGACCGTCATCAGCGCATCCGATGCATTTTCGGCCAGAAGAATGGGCGAGTCGCCAGTATAGTCCGAAATCTGGTCGTCAGAGACCCGCAAACGCAGATCCAGATCTGACTGCTCACCCAGTGAAAAGCCGATACCGGTAGTGACACCGATATTGCGGGTGCTGTAGGCGGCATTATCGCTAGTCGATGTCCGGTAATAGGCACCGACGCTAAAGCGAAGATCCCGCCCAAGCAGCGCCGGTTCGGTAAAGTTGAAGCTGGAGTCTTGCGTGTCGGTTCCAGTAGCCAGATTCAGCGACAGCTTCTGGCCACGGCCAAGGAAGTTTGTCTCGGAGAACCCGACGTTGAGGCCTGCACCCGTGGCCACCGAATAGGACAGACCCAGGCTGAGTGAGCCTGTCGGTTGCTCTTCGACATCCACTTTGACCACGACCTGATCGGGACCCGAGCCAGGCTCGGCCTCGACCTGGGCATCGGCAAAGAAACCAAGTGCCCGAATCCGTTCAGCTGATTGCCGAATTTCGCGCGGATTGAAGGGGTCGCCTTCGACAGTGGCAAATTGGCGACGTATCACCTGATCCAACGTGGTTGCGTTGCCTTCTATGTCGATCCGTTCGACAAAGACGCGATCCCCACGGACGATAGCAAATTCGATGTCGATAGCTTGATTGCGCTCGTCGCGGGTGATTCGCGGTTCGACCCGGACAAAGTTCAACCCCTTGCGAAGCGCCAGGGTTTCCATCCGGGTAATGTTGTTGTCGATCAAAAGTGGCGAATAGATCTGGCCAGTGTTGATCTTGCGGATCTCGAAAAACTCGGCGGCATCGACGCCTTCGACTTCCGAGACGACCGTGACCGCGCCAATCGTGTGCTGAAGACCCTCACGGACGGTAAACGTCACGAAGGTCGCGTCACGTTCGCGGGTGACGTCGGCGCTGGCATCCAGCACCTGAAAATCAATATAGCCGCGCGACAGGTAGAACTGGGTCAGCACCTCTTTGTCCAGCTCCAGCCGCTCGGCGACAAAGGTGTCTTTCTGGATAAAGTTGCGCAGAAGGCTTGCCTGCTTGGTCTCAAGCACCTGACGCAGACGGCGATCGGTGAAAGCGCGGTTGCCAACAAAGGACAGCCGCTCGATTTCCACGACCTTGCCTTCGGTTACTTCGAACACCAGATCGACGCGGTTGTCGGACCGGCGGATGATCTTTGGAGTGACGGTTGCGGCCAGACGGCCCTGCACACGATACGCCTCGGAAATGGCGGCGGCGTCAGATTCGGCAAGGCTGGGCGAATAGACCCGGCGCGACTGCGACTGGATCATCGTGTACAGCGCCTCATCCTTGAGACGCTTGTTGCCCTCGAAGTTGATCACGTTCACGATCGGGTTTTCCACGACCCTGATCGTAAGGGTCGAACCCTGGGGAACAAGTTCCACACTCTCGAACAGTCCCGAGTTCGCAATCCGTTGATAAGCATCATTCAGGGCGGCGGCGGACACCTCGTCGCCACGGGTGATTCCGGCATAGGACAATATGGTCGCGGCATCGACACTGGCATTGCCTTCGATCACAACGTTCGAAAAGGAAAAGCTTTGAGCGTAGGCAGCACTCAGGAACAGCGGAGAACCCGTTGCAGCACCTAAGAAAACCGCTTTTGCAAGCAGACGGGCCACAGCCTTCGCCCGGGACGACCGCCCCTTGGTCGCGCGTTCGGTCATCTGCATCATGCTTCCTCGTCGTGCTTCATTGTCTTCAAGTGACTATCGGGAAAGCCAAGCTTTGTCAAAAGCCTGCGGTCCCTGTGGATAAGTTTCCAACATCTTGTGGGGGCGAGGCATTTGCGGGCAGCCTGGCATTGACTGCGCCGCCCTGCCAGCATCCGTCAGACACAGACCAGATCGCGGCTGAGGGCGTAGATCATGGCGGTGATGACGATGGTCAGCCCGACCGTCATCAGCACCCGAAGGGCAGCTTCTGGTGGGGGGCGGCGGACCACTGCCTCATAGGCGAAGAACACCAGATGGCCGCCGTCCAGAACCGGGATCGG
>CAIXBE010000499.1 GCA_903917595.1 uncultured Rhodobacterales bacterium | reverse complement strand
TGCTGCGCCCAAGCCCGTCAAAGCCGGCAAACCAGGCCCCACGGGGCAACGTCATCCGACCGTACCAAGGCACCCGCTGTCACGCCGCAAGGGCGGCTAACGGAGGTTTTCCGGCAATCTGGTCTGGGGGTTTGCAGCAGGTAGAATCGGATGGCGGAGAGGGTGGGACCTTCCGCCCGAACACACAAAACCCTTGCTGCTCATGGAGTTGCAAGCGATTTCATCTCGAAATCTTCTCATCCAAAATGGACCACTTGCATGGGCAAGTAGTTGGACACCCGGAAATCCTACCTGAAATCGGCATTAGCGCGCGTTTTTCGATAAGACCCCGCTACCGTTTCATGCCTGCCACTCGATACCCAACGACCGGCATTGGCTCTTTTCCGGCAGCTTCGGCACCAACTTCCGGCCTGACCGCCCGCTCGGACAGATAATCGCAAATCTGCTGCGCGGCATTCGCCGCCCGGAACAGTTCGTTTCGGTCCTTCTTCAGCACTTCGAGCCAAGACGCGACGTAAGCGGCATGGCTCTCGATGTGCGCGTCCTGCGCGACAAGGCCGATCTGTCCGCACAGCATGGCGGCGGACAGTTCGGCGCGCAATTCTTCCTTGGCATATTCGACGGAACCGTGTCGGATGCTCGGATTAAGACGATTTAGCCGCTTTTCCGCCCCGGTCGCATGCCCCGCCTCATGCAAAAGCGTCGAGTAATAATCCTCGGTCGAGTGAAACGCTGAGCGGTCCGGCATGCGGATCGTATCGAGACGCGGCACGTAACACGCCCCCGATGAGCCGTGCAGGAGAACCAACCCGGTCGCCTGCATGCCGGCCATGATGGCGTCGGCGGCGGCCACCGGCTCGACCGGCGTGCCCTGGGGCGCCAGCGGCTCGATGCCCTCGATCTGTGATGCATTGAACACGTCGTAAGCCCGCATGACCAGCCGGCGGCCATCGCCCTCGGCCACCACGTCCTCGTCGTCGCGCCGATCAGCGCTGCGGGCGACCTCGACCATGCGCACGATCTTCGTCGATTTCTCGCCCTTTCTGACATGCCAGCCCTTCGCCGCTGCCTGGCGGAATGTCAGCCACCGGGGGTCTCCGTAGCCGCTCATGCCGGTCACGATCTGGTTTATTCCGCGATAAGGTCGGCCAGAGTCCCCGTTGATGCACAAACCGCCGCAGGTCCAGCCTTTGCGCCACGGTGGCGTGCCCTTTTCCAGATCGGCGATGATGCGCTCGACGATTTGCTCGCGGATGTTAGTCACGGCCAGCCCCCTTTCCTCGGCTGACCCTAGCGCGCCGATGCCGACCTGTCCCGCCCGTCCGTCTGCTAAATCGACGCCCTGACGGCCTGCCCGACGCATCCGGGCAAGGCTTGGTCGAGCTCCCACTCCTCGATCAGGCGGCCGCCAAGCTGTACCGCCCTCATGAAACCGTCGAAAATCGAAAGCCCCGCCCGTTCGCCGGAAGCAATCTCGTCATGAACGTGCCGGATCAAATCGAGCGTATCCCGATCTTCCGCCGTGGCGGCGATATACGCCCACCACTCCCGCTCGGGCCATGCCATTGCCGCGCGAACATCGTCGGCGACGCGGATCATCGCGGCAATGTGGGTATCTCCATCGCCGTCGCCACCATCCATTTCATAGCCGAGTGATTCACTGATCACGAGACACAGCGTCAATCCGAACGCCTCCCAATCCGTGAGGCCGTCATGACTCTGGCGATACGCCGTCGCCAGTGCCGCGCGATCTACCTGCTCGCGAACCGGCATCAGGATTTCACGAAGGACGCCGATCCGGGTTTCAGAAACCGACATGGCGATCTCCCTTCGAGGACGGCAAGGGGGCGGGCGGCGCCTA
>CAIXBE010000498.1 GCA_903917595.1 uncultured Rhodobacterales bacterium | reverse complement strand
TGACGGTGAACCGGGGCGAGCGGATCGTCGTCTGCGGGCCGTCGGGGTCGGGCAAATCGACGCTGATCCGCTGCGTAAACCGGCTGGAGGAACACCAGCAGGGCCAGATCATCGTCGACGGGACCGAATTGACCAATGACCTGAAGAACATCGACAAGGTCCGGTCCGAAGTCGGGATGGTGTTCCAGCACTTCAATCTGTTCCCGCATCTGACCATTCTGGAAAACCTGACGCTGGCCCCGATCTGGGTCCGCAAGGTGCCGAAGAAGGAAGCCGAAGAAACCGCTATGTATTTCCTGCAAAAGGTGAAAATCCCTGAGCAGGCGCATAAATACCCCGGCCAGCTTTCCGGCGGTCAGCAGCAACGCGTCGCCATCGCGCGCAGCCTGTGCATGCGGCCCCGGATCATGCTGTTTGACGAACCGACCAGCGCGCTTGACCCCGAGATGATCAAGGAAGTGCTGGATACGATGATCCAGCTGGCACAAGAGGGCATGACGATGATCTGCGTCACCCACGAGATGGGCTTTGCCCAGGCCGTGGCGAACCGGGTGATCTTCATGGATCAGGGCCAGATCGTGGAACAGAACGAACCGAAAGAGTTCTTTTCGAACCCGAAATCGGATCGGACCAAGCTGTTCCTCAGCCAGATTCTGGGTCACTGACCATCCCTTGCCTGGCGCTCCCGCGGCGCCAGGCGCAAGACTTTTCGAAATGTCTTGCAAAATCCTTCGAAGGATTTTGGCTTCGCGTCACTCCTTGGCTTGCGCCACCAATTCCAGAACCTTTGCTCCCAACCCTTCCACGATCAACCGCACCCCTTCGGCGTTCGGATGCAAGCCATCGGCCTGCATGAATGCCGCCATCGCAGCCGGGTCCGAGGTGTCGGCCCCCGCCGCGCGCAAACCGCCAAAGAAATCCTCGGCCAGCAGCGCGCTATGGGCGCTGGCCAGATCGCCATACATTCCATCAAAGTCGGCCTTGTAGTCCGGCCCGAAGTTTCCCGGGGCCTTCAGCGCCACTAGCAGAACCGGCAGGCCCCGCGCCTTTGCCGCTTTGAGGATTTCCTCAAGGTTCGCGCGGGCTTGGGCTGGGTTCAGCCCGCGCAGCATGTCATTGCCGCCCAGCGTCACGATCAGCGCATCCACGTCCGGCCCCAGAGCCCAGTCTAGCCGCGCTAGCCCGCCCGCTGTCGTGTCGCCCGACACGCCCGCGTTCTGCACCACCACATCCGCGCCCTTGGCCCGCAACCACGTCTCCAGTTGCGGCACCAGTCCGTCGGCCTGATCCTCCAGCCCGTAGCCCGCTGTCAGGCTGTCGCCTAAGGCCACCAGTGTCACCGGTTCCGCCGCCGCCATCGCTGACAACAGTAACGTGACCGTGACCCCATTGCGAAGCCCCCGCATCGCACCATATGGCTTTGATACAGAAGCCCAAAGGAAGCTGCCCATGCCGGATGAAATCCTCGCGCTGACCGATGCGCGTCTGACCCTTGCCGGCAATGCCGGGCCGGTCGAGATCCTGAAGGGCATCACCCTTTCCATCACACGCGGTGAAACGGTCGGGCTGGTCGGGCCATCGGGGTCGGGCAAATCGTCGCTCCTCATGCTTATGGGCGGGCTGGAGCGCGCCACCGGCGGCAAGGTTCTGGCGCTGGGCCAAGATCTTGCGGCGATGAACGAGGACGCGCTTGCCCGGTTCCGTAGGGGGAATATGGGGGTTGTGTTCCAAAGCTTCCACCTTATTCCCACAATGACCGCACTGGAAAACGTGGCCCTGCCGCTGGAACTTGCCGGGGCCGCCGACGCCTTTGACCGAGCCAGGGCCGAACTGGTGTCGGTTGGCCTTGCCCCCAGGATGCACCACTACCCGGCCCAGCTTTCGGGTGGCGAGCAGCAGCGCGTGGCATTGGCCCGCGCCGCCGCCCCCCGGCCCGCGATCCTTCTGGCCGATGAACCCACCGGCAACCTTGACGGGGTGAACGGTCAGGCGATCATGGACCTTCTCTTTGGCCTGCGCGACCGCCACGGCGCGACGCTGGTCCTTGTGACTCACGCGCCCGAACTTGCCGCCCGCTGCGACCGGGTGATCCATCTTGCTGATGGTCTTCTTGCCCCCGAAGCCGTCGCCAAGGCCGCCGAATGAGCCTGGCCCTGACCATCGCCCGCCGGGAGCTTCGTGGCGGCCTGCGCGGCTTTCGGGTGTTCCTTGCCTGCCTTGCGCTTGGGGTCGCGGCCATCGCTGCCGTTGGCACCCTGCGCACCGGCATCCAGCAGGGCCTGACCGATCAGGGCGCGGTGATCCTGGGCGGTGACGCCGAGATGCGGTTTACCTACCGCAGCGCCGATGCGGGCGAACGCGCCTATATGGACAGCATCGCGACCCGGGTGTCCGAAGTCTACGACTTCCGCTCGATGGCCCTGCTGGAAGACGATCAGGCGCTGACCCAGATCAAGGCCGTCGATGATGCCTGGCCCCTGACCGGGGCCGCCACGCTGGACCCGCCGATCCCGCTGGCCGATGCGCTGGCCGTCACCGACGGCCTGCCCGGCGCGATCATGGACCCGGTTCTGATCGAACGGCTTGGCCTTGGGCTCGGCGACAGCTTTCGCCTTGGCACGCAGGATTTCCGCCTGACCGCCGCGCTGACGCGCGAACCCGACAGCGCCTCGACCGGCTTTACCCTTGGCCCCCGTACCGTGGTTCATGCCACGGCGCTGGCCAATTCCGGCCTCCTTGCCTCAGGCTCGATGTATGAAACCCGCTACCGGCTGTTGCTGCCACCAGCGTCAGACCTTCAGGCATTGGAAGATGAGGCCAAGGCCAAATTCCGCGACAAGGGCCTGCGCTGGACCGACAGCCGAAATGCAGCCCCCGGCGTCGAAGAATTCGTCGACCGCATCGGCAGCTTTCTGGTCCTTGTCGGTCTGGCCGGGCTTGCGGTTGGCGGGGTCGGGATTTCGGCGGCGATCCAAAGCTATATTGAGGGCAAGACCGCCACCATCGCCACGTTGAAGACGTTGGGGGCGACCGGCGGGCTGATCTTCCGCACCTATCTTTGGCAAACCGCCCTGCTGTCAGGCCTTGGCATCCTGATTGGCCTTGCGCTTGGGGCCGTGGTCCCGCTGTTTGCCGCCCCCTTGATCGAGGCCTCGCTGCCCTTCCCCGCCGACATCCGGCTGTCTCCGATGGCATTGGTCGAGGCTGGGTTTTACGGCATTCTGTCGGCGCTGATCTTCACCCTCCTCCCCCTTGCCCGGACTGAACGCATCCGACCCGCCGCCCTGTATCGCGGAGGCGTAGGCACCCGCGCCTGGCCCCGCAAACGCTATCTTGCCGCGCTGGCCGTCCTGGCCGCGATCCTGATCGGCGTAGCCACCTGGGCCTCGGGCATCCCCGAGCTTGCGCTGGGTGCTGCCGGGGGCGTGCTTGGTGCCCTATTGATCCTTGCACTGGCTGCGATGGGCCTGCGCGCCGCCAGCCGCCGCCTGGCCCGGACCCGGTTCACGCATGGCCGCCCCGCCACCCGCGCCGCCCTTGCGGCGATTGGTGCGCCAAGGTCGGATGCGACCTCGGTCATCCTGTCGCTTGGCCTTGGTCTGTCGGTACTGGCCGCTGTCGGCCAGATCGACTGGAACCTGCGCCAAGCCATCGCCACCGACCTGCCCACCCGCGCCCCGGCGTTCTTCTTCGTCGACATCCAGCCCGACCAGATCGACGCTTTCCTTGCCCGCGTGACCGAAGACCCCGCCGTCACCGAGGTTGAATCCGCCCCGATGCTGCGCGGCGTGATCACCCAGATCAACGGTCGCCCCGCGCGTGAGGTTGCAGGCGATCATTGGGTCGTGCGCGGTGACCGGGGCATCACCTATGCCGCGACCCCCGGGGCCAA
The DNA here is from genome assembly GCA_903917595.1 of uncultured Rhodobacterales bacterium. GTDB lineage: Bacteria > Pseudomonadota > Alphaproteobacteria > Rhodobacterales > Rhodobacteraceae > Tabrizicola > Tabrizicola rara. The sequence goes on along the minus strand of CAIXBE010000498.1, from coordinate 3,683 downwards.
GACCCGCATCACGGAAGGCACCTTCTGGCCCGCCGACTATACTGGCGAGCCCCAGATCAGTTTTGCCACCGAAGAGGCAGCCGAAATGGGCCTTCGCCTTGGCGACACGATGACCGTGAACATCCTTGGCCGCGATCTGACCGCGACGATCACCTCGTTCCGCGATGTGGATTTTTCCAACGCCGGGATGGGGTTCGTGATGACGCTTAACCCCACCGCTCTTGCGGGTGCACCGCACAGCCACATCGCCACCGTCTATGCCCCGCCCGAAGCGGAGGCCGCGATCCTGAAGGATGTGACAAAGACCTGGCCCAACATCACCGCCATCCGCATCCGTGAGGCTGTCGACCGCGTCGCCGAAGCCCTCTCCGCCATCGCCACCGCCACCGCCTGGGCCGCTGCCGGGACGCTGATCACCGGCTTTGTCGTGCTGATCGGCGCGGCAGCGGCAGGCGAACGCGCCCGGATATATGAATCCGCGATCCTGAAGACGCTTGGGGCCACGCGGGCCACGATCCTGGCCAGCTTTGCCCTGCGCTCGGCCCTGATGGGGGCGGCGGCGGGCGTGGTCGCGGTCATTGCCGGGGGCACTGCGGGTTGGGCGGTGATGACCTTCGTGATGGACAGCACCTACCGGTTCGAGCCGGTCTCGGCACTCGCCATCGTCTTCGGCGGGGTTCTGGCCACATTGCTTGCAGGGCTTGCCTTTGCGCTGCGCCCGCTGGCAGTCCGCCCGGCCCGGACTCTTCGTTCGCAGGAATGACCTGAGACCGGGGCTTGGCTAAATTCCTTCGAAGAAGATTGGCTCCCGGCCTCAGCCGAAGAATTCCGGTCCTGCCCGGCCAAGCAGCGCGTCCGCAAGCGCCGTGCCAATCGCCGCCCCATCCGCGACCGGCCCGCGCTTGTCGCCTGTCACCGAAGCCGACCCATCTGGCCGCAGAAGCTCTCCCCGCAGCCAAAGCGTATCGCCCTCGACCACCGCCAGCCCGGCAATCGGCGTCTGGCAGGACCCGTCCAGCCGCAACAGGAACGCCCGCTCTGCCGCCAGCCGCAGGCCGGTCTCGTGGTCGTGGATCGCCGCCAGCAGCCTGGCCACCCGCGCATCGTCCAGCCGCCGCTCTATCCCGATCGCACCTTGCGCCGCGGCGGGAAGCATCTCTTCGGGTGCAATCGCCGCCCGCGCCACGTTCGCCATGCCCAGCCGGGTCAAGCCTGCGAGGGCCAGAAAGGTCGCATCAGCCACCCCTTCGTCCAGCTTTCGCATCCGGGTCTGCACATTGCCCCGGAACTCGACCAGCTTCAGGTCCGGCCGCCGCAAGCTAAGTTGCGCCCGGCGCCGCAAGGACGATGACCCCACCGTGGCCCCCAGAGGCAGATCGGCAATCGACGAATAGCGGGGCGACACGAACGCATCGCGCACGTCGGCGCGCGGCAGATAGCAGTCCAGCACCAGACCCTCCGGCTGCAAAGTCGGCATGTCCTTCATCGAATGGACGGCAATGTCGATGCCGCCATCCAGCAATGCCTCTTCGATCTCGCGGGTGAACAGGCCCTTGCCGCCAATCTCGCGCAGGGCCTTGTCTTGGACAAGGTCGCCGGTGACCTTGATCACCACCACCTCGAACGCCTCTTCGGGCAGGGCAAACGCCGCCATCAGACACCTTCGGACCTCATGCGCCTGCCACAGGGCAAGCGGAGAACCGCGGGTGCCGATCTTCAGGGGCAGGGCGGGGGTGGGCAGATCATCGCGCATAGCGCAGGCTTACCCCCGCCGCTGGTCGCTTACAACTCTTGACATCCATTGCCCGCCAGCCGACCCAAGGACAGCACCAAAGGAAGCCCCCATGACCAAAACCATCCTGCGCGCCCTGAAGGGCGAGGTCCTGCCGACCCCGCCGATCTGGATGATGCGGCAGGCGGGCCGCTACCTGCCGGAATACCGCGCCACACGCGAAAAGGCCGGGGATTTCCTCAAGCTTTGCTATAACCCCGACCTTGCAGCCGAGGTCACCCTGCAGCCGATCCGCCGCTATGGCTTTGACGCGGCAATCCTGTTCGCCGACATTCTGCTTTTACCACAAGCCCTTGGCCCCAAGCTGTGGTTTGAAACAGGTGAAGGCCCCCGGATGGAAACCACCACCACCCCGGCCCAGGTCGCGAACCTGAAACCGACCTCTGATATCCACCACACCCTGTCGCCGATCTATGAAACCGTCAGCATCCTGTCGCGCGCCTTGCCGCCGGAAACCACGCTGATCGGCTTTGCCGGTGCGCCCTGGACCGTGGCCACCTACATGATTGCCGGCAAGGGGTCCAAGGATCAGGCCGCCGCCCATGCGCTGAAAGCCAGCGACCGCGCCACGTTTCAGGCCCTGATCGACCGCATTACTGAAGCGACTGTCGAATACCTCTCCGCCCAGATCAAAGCCGGGGCCGAAGTGGTGAAACTGTTCGACAGCTGGGCCGGATCCTTGAAAGGCCAGGACTTCCGCGACTTTTCCGAGGCCCCCACCGCAACGATCATCGCCGCGCTCAAGGCCCGCCACCCGACAACCCCGGTCATCGCCTTCCCGCGTGAGGCAGGTGCAGGCTACATCGGGTTTGCCCACCGCACTGGGGCGGATTGCGTGGCCATCGACAATTCCGTCAGTCCGGAATGGGCAACGGCGAATGTCCAGATCGACGGCTGCGTGCAAGGCAACCTTGCGCCCCAGCATATGGTCACCGGAGGTCAGGCCCTGACCGCCGCCACCCGCCATGTCGTCAAGGCTTTCTCCAACGGGCCGCACATCTTCAACCTTGGCCACGGGATCACCCCCGACGCCAATCCCGACCACGTCCAGCTGATGATCGACACCGTCCGGGCCATGTAGGTCGGGGTTCACCCCGACTCCCCCCTTACCGCTAAACCACCTCACCCGCATCCAGCGCCGCCAGCACCTGGTCCGCCCCGTCCAGAACACCCTTGCGGTGGCCTTCGTCCATCGCGTCCCAGACCCGGTACATCTGCCCCATCCGGGGGTTGGACTTGAACCGGCCCCTGTGTCGGTCAAGGAAATGCCAGTACAGCAGGTTGAACGGGCAGGCGCTCTCGCCCACCTTGTCCTTGACCTTGTAGGCGCAGCCCGCGCAATGGTCCGACATCCGGTTGATATAGGCCCCCGACGACACATAGGGCTTCGACCCCAATAGCCCGCCATCGGCAAACTGGCTCATCCCCAACGTGTTCGGCGCCTCGACCCATTCAAAGGCATCTATATAGACCGACAGATACCATTCATGCACCTCGGCCGGGTCCACCCCGGCCAGCAGCGCGAAATTCCCCGCTACCATCAGCCGCTGGATGTGATGGGCATAGGCCAAATCCCGGGTCTGGCCCACAGCGGCGGCCATGCAGGCCATCCGGGTCGCAGCCCCCCAATAGACCGCAGGCAGGGCACGCGAATGGCCCAGCGCGTTCCGCTCCAGATACCCCGGCCCCTGCAGTGCCCAGATGCCGCGCACATATTCGCGCCAGCCGATGATTTGCCGGATGAACCCTTCGGCAGCCGCAATCTGCACGCGGCCCGACTGCCACGCTGCTTCCACCGCCAAACAAACCTCGATCGGCGACAAAAGCCCAAGGTTCAGATAGGGCGAGATCACGGCATGGCTCAGGTAAGCCTCGCCCTCCAGCATCGCGT
>CAIXBE010000497.1 GCA_903917595.1 uncultured Rhodobacterales bacterium | reverse complement strand
TTTCGGGAAATTCTGCTTGGTCCATGGCAAGGTCATCACCAATGCCGCCCGCCGCGTCCACATGTGGGGCGAGGTGATCCAGACCTCAAGACTGTCGATCCGCGAAGGATCGGCGGTAAGCCGCTTTTGCCCGGCAATCGACGCGTGATCGGCAATCGCCCAGGCGTCAAACTCTGGCACCCAGGACTGGATCAGCGCCCAAGCGCTGTCATCCGGGCGAATGCGGGCCTGGGTCAGCAATTTTGCCGCCGCAATCCGCGCCTCGTGGATATCGGTCCGCCACAGGTCAGAGGCCAGAGCGATCCGGTCGTCCAGCGAACATTCTGCACGCCAGCGGTCGGTCAGATCGTCGATCTGGGGGACCGAAACCCCAAGATAGCGGCGCGGAACCTTGTGGTAGGCAGCCATTTCGGCGGCCTTTTCAGGATTGGCGCAGGCCTCAAGCTCTTGCAGATGGGTCAAAGATTGGCCTCGATTCCGGTGGGCAGGCCGTCGATGGTCTGGCGGTTGCGTTCGTCCCAATAATTGCGCAAGCCGTCCGCGCCCTTGCCTTCAGCCCAGGTTTTCAGGACCGGACGATCCTCGCGGAAGTCCATGAACGGGACGGCAAAGCCGCAGGAGCTTTGGACAAGGTCGATGGACAGGTCGATGATCTGCCGCGCGCCGGGTTGGTCGGGCAGGTGGCCTGCAAGATCGGCCCAGTCATCATCCGTGCGGTGGATTGCCCGCGCAGTGCCATAAGCCCGCAAGATCAATGGCTTGATGGTAAAGCTGCACCACATGACGGTAATCCGGGGATCCAGCGCCAGATGCGCCGCGGTCTCATTGCCCGAGCCGGTCAGATTCAGCCAAAGGAGGCGGCTTGGCGACAGAACCCGCAGGCAATCCATGCCCTTAGGCGACAGGTTCACCCGCGCTCCGGGGGCTGCGGTGGCGGCGAAAAAGATGTGCTGGTCACCGATGAAGGTGATCTGGTCGGGCTGGAGATTCGGGTAACGCTTGCCCATCGGCGGTCCTTGCGGCTGGCGGCGGACTGGAGGGTTTCACACCCTCCAGACCTCCCGTGGGATATTTTTGCAGAGAGGAAGCAAATTTTAGATAAGTTTGAACGGGTTGGCTATTCGACGGTGACCGATTTCGCAAGGTTTCGCGGTTGGTCGACATCGGTGCCCTTGGCGATGGCGGTGTGGTAGGCCAGAAGCTGCGCCGGGACGGCATACAGGATCGGGGCCCAGATCGGCTCGACCGTGGGCAGGGTCAGGGTCTTCCAGGTGCCTTCGCCTGCGGTCTGGATTCCTGCCGCATCGGACAGAAGCAGCACCTTGCCATTGCGGGCCATCACCTCTTGCATGTTCGACACCGTCTTGTCGAACAATGCGTCTTTCGGCGCCAGAACGATGACCGGCACCTGGGCGTCGATAAGGGCGATTGGGCCGTGCTTGAGTTCACCCGACGCATAACCTTCGGCGTGGATGTAGCTGATTTCCTTCAGTTTAAGGGCGCCTTCCAGGGCAAGGGGGAACATCGGTCCGCGTCCCAGGAACAGGATGTCCTGCGCCTTGGCCAGGTCCTTGGCAATATTGGCGATCGGGTCGGACAGGGCCAAGGCGGCATTCATCAAGCCGGGCAGGGCGCGCAAGGTTCTCAGCCGGTCATTCAGGGTCGCGGCGTCGATCCGGCCCCGGTCTTGCGCGGCTTTCAGAGCCATCAGGGCCAGTGTCGTCAACTGGCAGGTGAAGGCCTTGGTTGAGGCCACGCCCACCTCGACCCCGGCCAGAATCGGCAGGGCAAGGTCGCTTTCGCGCGCGATGGACGAGGTCGGAACGTTGATCACCGACACGACCTTGGCCACCTTGTCCTTGACGTGGCGCAGGGCCGCCAGGGTATCCGCCGTCTCGCCCGACTGGCTGACGAAGATCGCCATCGACGCCGGGGACAGGACCGGGTCACGGTAGCGAAACTCGGACGCGATGTCGATGTCGGCGGGCAGGCCCGCGATCTGTTCGAACCAGTATTTCGCGACGTGGCAGGCATAGGAGGCGGTGCCGCAGGCCACCAAAGTAACCCGGTCAATGTCTTTGAAATCAAGCTCTTGCGGAAGCGACAGCGTGCCGTTTTCGGTCGTGTAATGCTTGAGAGCGTCTGCGATGACGACGGGCTGTTCGGCGATTTCCTTGGCCATGAAATGCCGGTAGCCGGCCTTTTCGATCCGTGCTGAATCCAGATGGATACGAGTTTCCGGCCGGTTCGCGCGGGCGTTGTTGGCGTCAAAAATCGTAGCACCTTGGCGGGTGATCACGGCCCAGTCGCCTTCCTCCAAGTAGGTGATCCGGTCGGTCATCGGCGCAAGGGCAATGGCATCCGAGCCGACAAACATCTCGCCGTCGCCCCAACCGATGGCCAGGGGAGAGCCCTTGCGGGCAGCGATCATCAGGTCGTCATGGCCGTCGAAAAGAAAGCACAAAGCGAAGGCACCGTGCAGGCGCGACAGGGTTTCCTGCGCAGCCTCAACCGGGGCGGCCCCCCGGTCCATCGCGCGGCGGGTCAGAAGGACAACGGTTTCAGTGTCGGTGTCGGATTCGGCGGGGTAGCCGTCGGCGGCAAGTTCAATCCGCAGGTCGCGGAAGTTTTCGATGATGCCGTTATGGACGACCGCAACACCGCCCGCGCGATGGGGGTGGGCGTTAATGGCGGTCGCTGCGCCATGGGTGGCCCAGCGGGTATGGCCGATGCCGGACTTGCCAGCGAGCGGGTTATGGACCAGTTCGTCCGAGAGATTGACCAGCTTGCCGACAGCACGGCGGCGGTCGAGCTTTCCGGCATTGACGGTTGCGATACCGGCGGAGTCATATCCCCGGTATTCCAGTCGTTTCAGGGCTTCGACCAGCAGTGGCGCAACTTCGTGACTACCCAGGACCCCTACAATACCGCACATTTTTACTGTCCTTTTGCCTTCTCGGCCCTGATGGACTTTAACTTATCGAACATTCTTGTCGCAAGGCCCGGTTTGGTGACCTGACGCGCCCGACCGATGGCCACGGCATTTGCGGGGACGTCTTCGGTGATGACCGAACCACTTGCCGTGAGGGCGTCATCGCCAATGGTGACTGGGGCAACCAGCATCGTGGAGGACCCGATAAAGGCGCGCTTGCCGATGCGGGTGCGGTGCTTCATCACCCCGTCGTAATTGCAGGTCACGGTGCCTGCGCCGATGTTGGTGTGCTCGCCGATGTCGGCGTCGCCGATATAGGTCAGGTGGCCGACCTTGACGCCTTCATCAAGGATGGCGTTCTTGATCTCGACGAAATTGCCGACGTGGACATCTTCAGCGAGCTCTGCCCCTGGACGCAGGCGGGCGAAGGGGCCGACACTTGCTCCACGGCTGATGTGGCAGCCTTCCAGATGGCAGAAGCCTTTGATTTCCGAACCAGATTCCACGGTCACCCCTTGACCGAACAGCACATTCGGGCCGATGATTGCGTCGCGACCGATCCAGGTATCCAGTGCGAAAAACACGGTTTCAGGGGCGGTCAGGGTGACGCCGTTTTCCAGTGCCGCAGCGCGGGCGCGGGACTGGAAGGCTGCCTCGGCCTCGGCCAGTTGGGCGCGGGTGTTGACACCCAGCGTTTCCGCCTCGTCACAGAGGACAACGCCTGCGGTCAGGCCCCGTTTGCGGGCGAGTTCGACAATGTCGGTCAGGTAGTATTCGCCGGCGGCGTTGTGGTTCGTCACCTCAGACACAAGCGACAGAAGAAGCTGAGTATTTACACAGATAACGCCGGAATTGCATAGTGTTATGGCCTGCTCTTCAGGCGTCGCATCCTTGAACTCCCGGATCGCCCGCAGGTCGTTTCCGTCGGTGATCAGGCGGCCATAGCGACCGGGGTCGCGGGCGCGAAAGCCAAGGACTACAACGGCGTGACGGGCGCGGGCGTCCAGCATCGCACGCAGGGTTTCTTCGCTGATCAGGGGGGTGTCGGCGTAAAGGACGATCGCCTCGCCCTCCGCATCGGTCAGCAGGGGGGCGGCCTGAGCGACGGCATGGGCGGTGCCGGATTGGGGGTCCTGAACTACGGTGTCGACGACTTCGGACCAGGCGGCGGCAGAGGCGGCAACGGCTGCGGCTTCGTGCCCGGTCACAACGACAATGCGGGAGGGTTCAAGGCTTTGCGCGGTGGCAAGCGCGTGGTGCAACAGGGGCGATGCGGCCACTTTATGCAGCACCTTCGGCAGGTCGGAATTCATCCGCGTGCCTTGCCCCGCTGCCAGCACGATGACTGAAACCTGCATTCTGCCTCTTTCCTTATTGTTGCGCCCGTTTTACGCCCCTGTGTTGGGGTGGCAAGGGGGATAGCCTCACGCCACGTTACAGGAATGCCGGAAATGCCCCAAGACGTGCGAACAGTTGTCTTTGATCTGGACGGAACGCTGGCCGATACATCGGCTGATCTTCTGGCGGCTGCGAATGCCTGCTTGCCGGTCGCGGTGCTGGGACCTGCCGACAGTCTGACGGCGTTTCACGGCGGGCGGGCGATGCTGAGGCTGGGGTTTGACCGGCTGGGGCGGGACTGGAGCGAGGCCGATGTTGACGCTGCCTATCCGCTGCTTCTGGCGGCTTACTCGCAGGGCATCGCGGTTCACACAAGGCTGTATCCCGGCGCGATGGAGGCGGTTGAGACCTTGAAATCGCAGGGTTTTGCGGTGTCGATCTGCACCAACAAGCCGGAGGGGCTGGCGGAGTTGCTGCTGAAAGAGTTGGGCGTTCGGCAGGCCTTTGCGGCGCTGGTCGGGGCCGACACCTTGCCGGTGCGCAAGCCCGATCCGGCCCCCTACCGCGCGGCGGTTGAGCGGGCCGGGGGGAGCGTCGGCCGGTCGATGCTGGTCGGCGACACCGAGACGGATGCGAAAACCGGGGTTGCGGCCGGGGTGCCGGTGGCGCTGGTGACCTTCGGGCCGGAGGGGGCGGGGGTAAGCCGGTTTCAGCCTGCCGCCCTTTTGCACCGGTTCGAGGATTTGCCGGATTTGGCCGCGCGGCTTTTGGCCTAGCGCGGGACTGGCGGCGAACTGGAGGGTTTTGCACCCTCCAGACCTCCCGCAGAGTATTTGTGAAAAGAGCAATCGAAATCTGATTAAAATGCAAGGAGTTGGCGTGGGTTACTCCGTGGGGTGGCCCAACGTTTTGGCGCGGTTGCGGGTGGAGGGGGCGCATTTCCAGTGGTTTGACACTTGCCGCAGGCCTGCCTAGGGTCGCCGCCATGAACGAGACCGTCCCATCAGCCCCCTTCGTCGCACCTGCCGCCAGCCGCCACGCGGTGACCTTTGTGCTTATCACCGTGTTTCTGGACATGGTGGGCTTTGGGCTGATCATGCCGGTGCTGCCCGCTCTGATCCGGGATGTGGGCCATATGGATCTGGCCGACGCGGCCTATATCGGCGGCTGGATGTTCGCGGCCTTTTCGGTGGCGCAGTTCGCCTTCAGCCCGCTGATGGGCAACCTGTCGGACCGGTTCGGCCGCAGGCCCTTGTTGTTGCTAGCGATCTTTGGGCTGGGGCTGGACTTCCTTTTCTCAGCGGTGGCGCCGACGTTGTTCTGGCTGTTTGTCGGGCGGGTGCTGGCCGGGGTTTGCGGGTCGTCTTATGTGATCGCGAATGCCTATATTGCCGATGTGACAGCACCCGAGGACCGCGCCCGCGCCTTTGGGTTGGTGGGGGCTGCGTTCGGGGTGGGGTTCGTGCTGGGGCCTGCCATTGGCGGGATGCTTGGCGAGCTTGGCCCTCGTGTGCCGTTCTATGTGGCGGCGGGGATTTCGCTTCTGAACTTCGCCTACGGCTGGTTCGTGTTGCCTGAGACCTTGCCTGCGGACAAACGCCGCGCGTTTGAGTGGCGGCGGTCGAATCCGTTTGGGGCGCTGAAGGTGTTTCGCCGCTATGGCTCGGTCCTGCCGTTGTGCCTGATCATGGGGGTCTATTTCTTTGCCAGCGCGGTCTATCCGGCGATCTGGGCGTTCTGGGGCATGGCGAAATTCGGCTGGTCCGAGGGCATCGTCGGGCTGACGCTTGCGGCATTCGGACTGATCACGGCGCTGTTTCAGGGACTTGCGATCGGGCCTTTGGTGGCCCGCTTCGGCGAGTGGCGGGTCTGTCTTCTGGGGCTCGTGGTCGCGGTTATCGTCGCCTTTGGCTATGGGCTGTCGGGGTCGCTGGCGATGGTGCTGGTCTTGCTGGTGGTGCATGGCCCCGAGGGGTTTGCCCATCCGATGATGGTGGCTATGATGTCGAAAGCGGTGCCCGAGGATGCGCAGGGCGAATTGCAGGGTGGGATTTCGGCGGTGATGAACATTGCGATGCTGTTTGGCACCGTGGCTTTCGCGCAGGTGTTCAGCACCTTCATGCAGGAAGATGCCAGTTGGCAGACGCCGGATGCGGCGTTCTTGCTGGCGGGGGTGTTGCTGGTGGGGGTGCTGGCGCTGTTTGTTGCAATCGTCAAACGACCAGAGGCGGGATGATGGAGCGGTTTACCGGCAGTTTCACCCAACAAGAGCCGATCCCCGAGGCCGGGATCGAGGCGGCGATGGCGGTGCTGCGGCATGGGCGGCTGCACCGCTATAACACCGCACCCGGGGAGGTGGCGGAAACCGCTTTGCTGGAAGAAGAATTCGCCGCCTATACCGGGGCGAAGTATTGTCTGGGCCTGGCCTCGGGCGGGGCGGCGATGGCTTGTGCAATGCGTGCCCTGCAGGTGCGGCCCGGCGATCCGGTCCTGTCCAACGCCTTTACCCTTGCTCCGGTGCCGGGGTCGATTGCCAGCCTTGGTGCGCGGCCGGTCTTTGTCGAGGTGACCGAGGATCTGACCATTGATCTGGCGCATCTTGAGGCGCAGGCCAAGGCGACCGGCGCGCGGGTGCTGCTTCTGTCGCACATGCGGGGCCATGTCTGTGACATGGACGCGCTGATGGCGCTGTGTGATCGGCTGGGCCTGCGAGTGATCGAGGATTGCGCGCATACGATGGGGGCGTCCTGGCGCGGGGTCGCCTCGGGGCGGCACGGGGCGATCGGGTGTTATTCGACGCAGACCTACAAGCACATGAACTCGGGCGAGGGCGGGTTTCTGGTCACCGATGACGCGGAGTTGGCGGCGCGGGCGGTGCTGTTGTCGGGGTCCTACATGCTGTTTTCGCGCCACCTTGCGGCCCCCGGGCCTGAGGTGTTCGAATCGCTGAAGCTGGATGTCCCGAACGTCTCCAGCCGCATGGACAACCTGCGCGCGGCGATCCTGCGGCCGCAGATCGGCATTCTGGACGACCGGCGCGCACGGTGGCGGGCACTGTATCAGGCGATGGAGGCGGGGCTGGCTGGCGTGGCCGGTGTCCGGTTGATCCCCAGACCACAGCATGAAGACTACATGGGGTCGTCGTTCCAGTTCCTGCTGCCGGGCTGGGAGGCGGCGCGCGTGGTGTCGTTCCTGGCCGGGGCGGCGGCGCGCGGGGTCGAGCTGAAATGGTTCGGCGCAGACACGCCACAGGGGTTTACCAGCCGCTACGCGCATTGGCGCTATGCGGCGCCCGAGGTGCTTGAGCAGACCGACCGGGTGCTGGCAGGCCTGATCGACATGCGGCTTCCTCTGACCTTCATGCCTGACGATGTGGCCCAGATCGCCCGGATCATTGGCAAAGAAGTGGTGACTGCGGCGGCAGGCGCTGTTGCGCCGGTTGCAGCACCCTTGGCGGATTGACTGATGGTGCGGCTGGAGAATTCGCGCGGACGCCGGATGGCCAGACGCACTTCTTGCTGAGGCCGGCCCTGCTGCCTTGGGGTGCCGATCTGGTGAATGCGGTGAAGAGGCCAGGGACAACTGACCTGGGGCAGGCCATAATCTGAACCCGACTGGTAGCGCCAGAGCCATCCAGACGTGTCAAGACAACAGGAGCGGTTTGAAAAGCCCGGCACTACGAGGGCGGCCTTTGGGAGAGTTGGTGTAAATGCGGATCGTGCGGGCGGGCAAGCTTTCGGTCGAGGTTGAACTGGGCGCCCTGCGCGTGATCATGTTGACGGATGGGGAAACCATCATGCCGCTGGACGCGCTGCTTGGCCCAGATGGAATGATGCTGCGCGAGTCAGATCTGGTCGGTGCGGACCTGAAGGACGGCGAATTGCGTCTGCCGGTCCGTGCCTTTCTGGTTCGTGGTCCCGGGGGGTGCCTTTTGATCGACACCGGGGCAGGGCGTGCCTGGCACAAAGGGTTGGGCCGGTTGGGTGCCGCCATGGCCGAGGCCGGGACCGGCGCACAAGCGGTGACGCAGATCGCGCTGAGCCATACCCATATTGACCATGTGTCGGGGCTGATCGGCGAGGATGGTGGGTTGGCCTTTCCGAATGCGATGCGGGTATTCGTTGCGACCGAAGAAATTGCGACCTTTCGCGCCTTGCCCCGGATGGGGGCTGCGGTGATGCGACTGATGCCGCTGGAGCAGGGCGACGGGCCTATCCTCGGCGTGACGGCGATCAACGCGCCGGGGCACTCACCCGGGCACATGGCCTTTCTGGTTGAAGGGCGGCTTTTGATCTGGGGTGATCTGGTCCACAACGCCCTGCAATTCGCGCGACCGGAAATCGGTTGGAAATATGACGATGACCTGGCGCTTGCCCGGGCTTCTCGGCTTGCCCTGATGGAACAAGCGACCGAATCCGGTTGGCTTATTGCGGGAGCGCACTTGCCGGGCCCGGGCATCGGGCGGATCGAACGGGCCGGAGCGGGCTATTCCTTTCACCCGGTGACCCGGGGGTAGAGCGGATTGCCGTCAATCGAAGTCAGATTTAAGGCAATTCAAGACAGGCAAGCCGTTGGTAATGTTACTTATTGCGGGGTGCCTTGCAGATTGAGCGCGTTCCGCGCGAAGACCTTGTGTCTTGCCTCTGCGCGTGAAGAACGCGCAACCGGCAAGGGCGGACGCTCCGCGGGGAGTATTTGAGAAAAGAGCAAATGTGCATGCTCTTTCTTCTAAATACTCCCGCCGGAGGCTCTTGAGTTTTCCCCGGGAGCGCGGTTTGAAATGACTTCGGATCAGGAGAGGTGCCGCCAAACCCGGCGTTGGTGTGCTGGCAGGGAAGCTTGCACGGGCAGGCCGCGTCAGTGCTGACGTCGCGGGCAACGGCGTGTGTTGGCGCGCGCGTAACAGTCAAGGTACGTGAAGTTCTGATAGGATTGGTCAAAGCTGGTGCGGAAGCCGGCGAAAAAAGGGCGCGCTATTCCGACAAAAATACTTTAAATTAACGATCTTCTGCGCATGCAAAGGCGGGTTTTTCGCCCTGCCTTCGGTTGACCCCGGCAGGTGTGCGGAGTAAGTGAACGGGAAGACAAAGCGGCTGCGTCGCAACCGCCATGCGCCCGCGTGCCGACAGCAGCAAGGAGCCTTCCGTGGACCTGATTCTCCGTGAGTATCTGCCCATCCTCGTCCTTCTGGCCATTGCCACCGGTCTGGGGCTGGTCCTGATCCTTGCCGCCGCCGTTCTGGCGGTGCGCAACCCGGACCCTGAAAAGGTGTCGGCCTACGAATGCGGCTTCAACGCCTTTGACGACGCGCGGATGAAGTTCGACGTGCGGTTCTATCTGGTGTCGATCCTGTTCATCATCTTTGACCTTGAAGTGGCGTTTCTGTTCCCCTGGGCGGTGGCCTTTGGCGAGATCAGCATGGCGGCGTTCTGGTCGATGATGCTGTTCCTGGCCGTCCTGACCATCGGCTTTGCCTACGAATGGAAGAAGGGGGCTCTGGAATGGGAGTGATGACCGGAAATGCCGTCGGGGGCGACCACGAGGTTGCCGTTCAGGCGCTGAACCGCGATCTTCAGGACAAAGGGTTCATCCTTACGTCCACCGAAGACATTATCAACTGGGCGCGCATCGGGTCGTTGCACTGGATGACCTTCGGTCTGGCCTGTTGCGCCGTCGAGATGATGCACACCGCCATGCCGCGCTATGACATGGAGCGGTTCGGGACCGCACCCCGCGCGTCCCCGCGCCAGTCGGACCTGATGATTGTCGCGGGCACGTTGACCAACAAGATGGCCCCCGCCCTGCGCAAGGTCTATGACCAGATGCCGGAACCCCGCTATGTGATCTCGATGGGGTCCTGTGCGAATGGCGGCGGCTATTATCACTATTCCTACAGTGTCGTGCGCGGCTGCGACCGGATCGTGCCGGTCGACATCTACGTTCCCGGCTGCCCGCCGTCAGCCGAAGCGCTGCTGTATGGCATCCTGCAGTTGCAGCGGAAGATCCGCCGCACTGGCACCTTGGTGAGGTAATCATGAGCGAAGCCCTGCAGGAACTGGCGGCGCTGATCGCGCTAAAGCAGCCCGAGGCGGTGCATTCCAGCGCCGTCGCCTTTGGCGAACTGACGCTGGTGGTCAATCTGGCCAATCTGGAAGCTCTGGTCGAGTTTCTGCGTGATGACCCGGCGTGCCGGTTCTCGTCGCTGGTGGATATAACCGCCATCGACCACCCTGAACGCAGCCCGCGGTTCGATGTGGTCTATCACTTCCTGTCGATGTACCAAAACCACCGCATCCGGCTGAAAATGGCTGTGCGCGAGGATGAGATGGTGCCGTCGCTGACCACCATCTACCCCGCTGCCAACTGGTTCGAGCGTGAAGTTTTCGACATGTTCGGCATCCTGTTCAGCGGCCATCCCGACCTGCGGCGCATCCTGACCGACTATGGGTTCCGGGGTTATCCTTTGCGCAAGGACTTTCCGACCACCGGTTATACCGAGGTTCGGTATGACGAGGCCCTGAAGCGGGTGGTCTACGAACCCGTCAGCCTGGTGCAGGAATACCGGCAGTTCGATTTCATGTCCCCTTGGGAGGGTGCGCAATACGTCTTGCCGGCACCGGAAAAGGCCCCGCGCTGATGCTGAACGTTGCGCCTGACGCCTTTGGCGAGCCTTTGGATGACCGGTTCCGCCGGCCGCGCAGGCTTGTCTTCGGTATCGGCGCACAGAAAAGCGGCACGACCTGGCTTGCGTCCTATCTGTCCGGCCATCCGGATATCCACATGTCGCCCCGCAAAGAGCTGCATTACTGGAGCGTGATCCGTGGCGCGCATTACCGCCGGACCAAGCTGAAGAATGACCGTGACCGCGCCCGCTCCGCCCTTGGCGGGTCCTTGCTGGAAAGGTTGCGCAACCGGTTCGACGGTCTGACCAAAGGCCAGCCTGACAGCAAGCACGCGATCTACGCCCGGCTTTATGACCAGCCCGCGGCGCCGCATTCCAATTATGCGGACGCGCTTTTCCTCGATTACAAGGGACAGCCTGTGGCGGGTGAGTTTACCCCGGCCTATGCCACCCTGTCGGTGGACGGCTACCGCGAGATGGCGGCTTTGGCACCGGATGTGCGCTTTGTCTTCGTGATGCGCGACCCGGTGGCGCGGCTTGTTTCCGGCATTCGTCATTTTGCCCGTGGCGAGATCGGCTCGGCAAATGTAACGCCGCAAATCGTGCGGGACCGGATCCTCGCCAGCCTTGCGGACCCCGAGCATTTCGATGTCGTGCGGTCACGCCATGACCTGACGATCGCCCAGCTAGAAGCGGCGGTCGGCGCGGACAAGGTGTTCTACCTGTTCTACGAGACGATGTTCCAGCAGTCCGAGATGGACCGTCTGTGCGATTTTCTGGACATCGCGCCGGCCTTGGCCAGTGTGGACCGGCGGGTGAACGGCGGACGCGATACGGCAACGGTGGTTGATGAAGACCTGTCAAGCGTCATGCGGACCGCTTTGACCCCGGTGTACGACTTTATGCGCCAGCGTTTTGGCAGCTTGCCCCAGACTTGGTCCAAGGTTGGGGCCAAGATTGGCGAACGGAAATTGGAGGGCTGATGATGGACGGCGATATCCGCAAGAACGCTTATGACGACGGCTCCACCGATTTCGAGACCGGTGAACAGCGCATTCGCAACTTCAACATCAACTTTGGCCCGCAACACCCGGCCGCGCATGGCGTGTTGCGGCTGGTGCTGGAGTTGGACGGCGAGATCGTCGAACGGTGTGACCCTCATATCGGATTGCTGCACCGTGGCACGGAAAAGCTAATGGAAAGCCGGACCTATCTGCAGAATCTGCCCTATTTCGACCGGCTGGATTATGTGGCGCCGATGAACCAGGAACATGCCTGGTGTCTGGCGATTGAACGCCTGACCGGGACGGAAGTGCCGCGCCGCGCGTCGCTGATCCGCGTGCTGTATTCCGAAATCGGCCGGGTGCTGAACCACCTGCTGAACGTGACGACCCAAGCTATGGACGTCGGCGCGCTGACCCCGCCGCTTTGGGGCTTTGAAGAGCGCGAAAAGCTGATGGTGTTCTATGAACGGGCCTGTGGCGCACGCCTGCATGCGGCCTATTTCCGGCCCGGCGGCGTGCATGTCGACCTGCCCGACCAGCTGGTCGAGGATATCGACACCTGGGCCGTGGCTTTCCCCAAGGCGCTGGACGACATCGACGGCCTCTTGACTGAAAACCGCATCTTCAAGCAGCGCAATGTCGATATCGGCGTGGTGACCGAGGCCGATATCCTGAAATGGGGCTATTCCGGCGTGATGGTGCGCGGGTCGGGCCTTGCCTGGGACCTGCGCCGCGCCCAGCCCTATGAATGCTATGACGAGTTCGAGTTCCAGATCCCCGTCGGCAAGAACGGCGACTGCTATGACCGCTATCTGTGCCGGATGGAGGAGATGCGCCAGTCGACCCACATCATCCGTCAGGCCTGCGCCAAGCTGCGGGTCGAAAAGGGCGATGTCCTTGCGCGCGGCAAGATCACCCCGCCGAAACGCGGTGAGATGAAGACCTCGATGGAGGCATTGATCCACCACTTCAAGCTGTACACCGAAGGGTTCCACGTCCCGGCAGGTGAGGTTTACGCATCCGTTGAGGCCCCCAAGGGTGAATTCGGCGTCTATCTGGTGGCGGACGGGTCAAACAAACCCTACCGCGCCAAGATCAGGGCCCCGGGGTTCCTGCATCTGCAGTCGATGGATTACATCTGCAAAGGCCACCAACTGGCCGACGTCGCTGCGATAATTGGGACTATGGACGTGGTTTTCGGGGAGATCGACCGGTGAAGTGCATTACCAAAACTCTGGCCCTGCTGGCACTGTCCGCTGCCCCGGCCTTTGCCGAGGATGAACCGACCGACGCGCAGTATGATGCCTTTGTGACCGCCATCACCGCGAATGACTGCGAGATGACCGAGGCCGAGGCGGAAATGCTGCTGCCCTCGGTCGGGCTGGATCAGGACACCAGCGGCATGATCGCGGCGGAACTGATCGACGAGGATCTGGCGGAACTCTCTGAGGACGGCGAGACCTTTTATCTGCTGACGGAAGAGTGCGACGAATGATCGCCCTTACCTTTACGCCTTTCCTGATGATGGTCCTGCCGATGATCGGGGCCAGCACACCGTTTCTGCCGTTGCTTATCGCCGGGGTTCAATAATGCTGCGCCGCCTTGCCAAAGATCAGCCTGCCTCGTTTGCCTTC
This sequence comes from uncultured Rhodobacterales bacterium, assembly GCA_903917595.1. Classification (GTDB taxonomy): domain Bacteria; phylum Pseudomonadota; class Alphaproteobacteria; order Rhodobacterales; family Rhodobacteraceae; genus Tabrizicola; species Tabrizicola rara. The sequence continues at coordinate 5,039 of CAIXBE010000497.1, read as the reverse complement.
ACTCCGGCAAACCTTGCCTGGGCAAAGGGTCAGATTTCCAAATACCCCGAGGGGCGGCAGGCTTCGGCGATCATCCCGCTTTTGTGGCGCGCGCAGGAGCAGGAGGGGTGGCTTTCCCGCCCAGCGATTGAACACGTCTCGTCGATGCTGGGGCTGGCCTATATTCGCGGGCTGGAGGTTGCGACCTTCTACTTCATGTTCCAGCTGCAACCGGTTGGTTCGGTGGCGCATATCCAGATTTGCGGCACCACAAGCTGCATGATCTGCGGCGCGGAAGACCTTGTGGCGGTGGCCAAGGAACTGATCTCCCCCACCCCGCATGCGCTTTCGGCGGATGGCAAGTTTTCCTGGGAAGAGGTCGAGTGCATGGGCGCCTGCGCCAATGCGCCGATGGCCCAGATCGGCAAGGATTATTACGAGGACCTGACCGGCGACAAGCTGCGCGAGTTGATCGGGCGGTTCTCCAACGGCGAGGTTCCGGTTCCGGGTTCGCAAATCGGGCGTTACGCGGCGGAACCGGCAGGGGGGCTGACCAGCCTTCAGGACTTTGCCAAGGGGCGCAAACCCCATAACGCCAGCGCTCAGGCGGCGGTGGATCTTGGCGACACGGTCAAGCGGATCGACGGGACGGAAGTGGCGCTGACCACGCCCTGGCTGGGCAAGACGGCGAAGCCTGCGGCCAAGGTTGCGGCGAAACCGGCGGCGGCAAAGCCCGCCGCTGCGGCCAGCGTTGCCGCGCCCAGCGTTGGCGGCACCAAGCCCAAGGCGCTGAAGGCGGCGCGCAAGGGGCAGGCGGATGACCTGAAACTGATCCTTGGCATCGGGCCAAAGCTGGAAATCCTGTGCCACAGCCTTGGGTTCTTCCACTTCGACCAGATCGCCGGATGGTCGGCGGATGAGATCGCCTGGGTGGATGAGAACCTTGAAGGCTTCAAAGGCCGCGTGACCCGCGACAAGTGGGTGGTGCAGGCGAAGATCCTGGCCGAGGGTGGCACGGTCGAAGCGGCGGAACGCGCCGCAAAGGACTAAGGACAGCACAAACAACAAGACGACAGAACACGGCGACCAAGGAGAGCGGCCGGAATGCAGACCTCAGACAACAGGCCCGATAACGGCAACGAGCTTACCATCGGCGGCTGGGTCATTGCGGCGCTGGCCGGGGCGTTGATGATCTGGGTGCTGCGCTATCAGCTTGGCTATTATCTCGTGTCCTCGATTGCGTTCGGGACGGCCATCGGGCTGATCGTGCTCTTGATGTTGCTGATCGCCGTCAGCCGGTCCGAGCCGATTGTCGCCCCGTCGCGCGTCCGCCGGATCGTGCCCTCGCCCGAGCGGGCGACGCAAGGCGAGCCGGTCAAGGTGGCTGCTGCGGTGGCGGTGCCGATGGCTCCGGCCCCGGCCGTGGCCCCGGTTTCGGCCCCCGCCACCATCACCCCGATGTTCGAGACACCCGACCCGGTCCCCGCGCCAGTCAAGCCCGCACCAGTCAGGCCCGCGCCTGCGGTGGCGCCGGTCGGCCCGGTGCGTCTGAAAGCGGCGCGCAAGGGGGGGGCGGATGATCTCAAGCAGTTGGAAGGCGTCGGCCCGGCGCTGGAAAAGCTGCTGAACAGCCTTGGGTTCTATCACTTCGACCAGATCGCCAGTTGGACAGACGCCGACATCGCAACCGTCGATGCCGAGATGAAGTCGTTCAAGGGCCGCATCGCCCGCGACCGCTGGGTCGCGCAGGCGAAAATCATCGCAACCGAAGGGCTTGAGGCGTTCCGGGAACGCGCCAAGACCAACAACTACTAAGGGCCCATCGTGCAAAACCGTCCCGATCCAGCCGAACTAACCCGCGCCCGTCAGGCGCGCACGGTTGGCATCGTGCTGGCGGCAACGATGGTGCTGTGGCTTGGCGGCCAGTGGCTAGGCGGACAAATGGGCTGGGACACGCGCTATGTGTTTCTTTTCGACCTCGCGGCCATCGCCGGATTCATCTGGGCTTTGGTGGTGACGTATCAGATCTGGCGGGGACGCCAGGGTTAGGGACTAAAGATGCTCAAGGATCAGGACCGCATTTTCACCAACCTTTACGGGATGCATGACCGCTCCTTGAAAGGTGCAATGGCGCGTGGCCATTGGGACGGCACTGCCGGGATCATCCAGCGCGGCCGCGATGTGCTTATCGAACAGGTCAAGGCCTCGGGTCTGCGTGGCCGGGGCGGTGCGGGCTTTCCGACCGGTCTGAAATGGTCGTTCATGCCCAAGCAGTCGGACGGGCGGCCCAGCTATCTGGTGATCAACGCCGACGAGAGCGAACCCGGCACCTGCAAGGACCGCGAGATCATGCGGCATGATCCGCATACCCTGATCGAAGGCGCGCTGATCGCGTCTTTCGCGATGAACGCCAATGCATGCTACATCTACATTCGCGGCGAGTATATCCGTGAGCGTGAGGCGCTGCAGGCGGCTATCGACGAATGCTATGACGCGGGGCTTCTGGGCAAGAACGCCGCCAAATCCGGCTGGGATTTCGACTGCTACCTGCACCACGGCGCGGGTGCCTATATCTGCGGCGAGGAAACCGCGCTGCTGGAAAGCCTGGAAGGCAAGAAGGGCATGCCCCGGATGAAGCCGCCGTTCCCGGCAGGCTCTGGCCTTTACGGCTGCCCGACCACGGTGAACAACGTCGAATCCATTGCGGTTGTGCCGACCATTCTGCGCCGTGGTCCAGAGTGGTTTTCCAGCTTTGGCCGTCCTAACAACGCGGGCACCAAGCTGTTCGGCATCTCGGGCCATGTGATGAACCCTTGCGTCGTCGAAGAGGCGATGTCGATCCCGCTGAAGGAATTGCTGGAGCGTCATTGCGGTGGCGTCCGCGGCGGTTGGGACAACATCAAGGCGGTGATCCCCGGCGGGTCCTCGGTTCCCTTGCTGACCAAGGAACAGTGTGACGACGCCATCATGGATTTCGACTGGCTGCGCGAGCAGCGGTCGGGTCTTGGGACTGCGGCGGTCATCGTGATGGACAAGTCCACCGATGTCATCAAGGCGATCTGGCGGCTGTCGAAGTTCTACAAGCATGAATCCTGCGGCCAGTGCACCCCCTGCCGCGAAGGCACGGGCTGGATGATGCGCGTCATGGACCGTCTGGTCCGCGGCGAGGCCGAGGTCGAGGAAATCGACATGCTGCTGTCGGTCACCAAGCAGGTCGAAGGTCACACGATCTGCGCCCTTGGCGATGCTGCGGCCTGGCCGATCCAGGGCCTGATCCGCGCCTTCAGGGATGAGATTGAAGACCGGATCAAGGCCAAGCGCACCGGTCGCGTGTCGGCGGTGGCGGCGGAATGATGCGGGCTTTGCTGATCCTTCCCTTTGCATTGGCGGCCTGTGTGTCGTCTGAGATACCGGATTCCGAGCGGTCCGATGGCGTGCTGGCCGGCACGCCGATCGAGGTGGATGGCACTACGCTGGTCGCCCAGCAGATGACCGACTGGCCTTCGATGATTGCCCCGGTCAGCGCCGAAACCGGCGAGACGATGATTGTCCAGTCGGGCACCGAAGACACGGTGATCATTTCGGGCAGCCCGGACAGCCGTGATCTGGCGATCAAGGCGCTGGCGGTGTTTTGCGACCGCCCCGACATCACCTCGGCAGGTTTTGACACGCAATATGTGTATCAGGAGCCCGAAAGCGGCGACTGGTGGTTCAACGGCTTTCAGTGCGAGGGATGATGCGGGCTGCGCTGCTTTCTCCTTTGGTTCTGGCCTGCGCCGCCTGCGTGCAGACCGCGACGCGGGATTCGGCCGGGGCTGAATCGGTGCGCGTGATCAATGCGGGCCAACCGTTTCAGATGTGGGACGGGGCGGCAGCGCGGAAGGCAGCGGATGCCCAGTGCGGAGCCAAGGGCGTGCGCGTGTCGATCTATGACCGCTTCGAACGGGCTACCGGAGAATGGGTCTATCCGGGGGGCTGCGCATGACAAGTGTGGTCATTATCGGTAGGAAACCGCTGATAGCATCGGTTTGTCATGGCATATCAAAGGGGTTCGGTCCCATCTCTGCGGCAGGAAATGCCAAGGAGGCCCCTATGAAACGCTTTGCACTTACCCTTGCTGCAATCGCCATTGCCACGCCCGCACTGGCGCTGGTGCCAATCAACGAAGAGCCGACCATCGTCAACACCCTGTTGCAGGGGTTTATCGGAGATGCGATCGACGACAATTGCGACACCATCGACGCCCGCACCCTGCGCGCCTTGGGCGAGTTGAACAAACTGCGCGACTTGGCGCTGGACATGGGCTATTCGCCCGATGAAATCCGCGCCTTTGTCACCTCGAAAGAGGAAAAGGCCAAGGGCAAGACGCTTGCCGCAGAATGGCTCAAGGCCAAGGGGGCCGAACCCGGCAACCAGGACGCCTATTGCGCCATCGGCGAGGAAGAAATCGCCAAGGAAAGCCTGATCGGCTATCTGTTGAGGTCGACGAAATGACGGCAGCCGTTGGCATGCATCTGGCCGAATACAACTTTGGCACCTTGCGCCACGGGTGGGATGACCCGCGCAGTGCCGGCTTTGTGGCGGGGCTGGATCTGGTCAACGGCATTGCTGCGACCTCGCCGGGGTTTGTCTGGCGGGCAACAGATGAAGACCAAGGCACGGATGGCGTGGCAGAGGGCGATCTTCTGCCCGCCGACCTGGCCCGGATGTCCGAGGATGGTTTCGCCGCGACCCTGTCGGTCTGGCAATCGGCCGAGGCGCTGGAGCATTTCGTCTGGAACACCGTCCATCGCCAGTTCTATGGCCGCAAGGCGGAATGGTATGATGCGGCGGGCAATGGAAATCTGGTTCTGTGGTGGCTGCCCGAAGGCACCCGCCCGACCGAAGCCGAGGGCATGGCCCGCTGGCGCCACCGGGAAACCCATGGCGACAGCGATCACGCCTTTGGCTGGACATATCTGAAAGAAGCGCAGCTTTGGCGGACCAAGGCCTGCGCGCAAGTGGCGGCGGAGTAGCGGCATGACCAACCTCAAGAAAATCAGCATCGACGGGATCGAGGT
>CAIXBE010000496.1 GCA_903917595.1 uncultured Rhodobacterales bacterium | reverse complement strand
TCGAGGCCTTCCTCGCTGGATTTGCGCGTATAAACAGCACAGCGCAACCGGCGGGCGGGGTTGACGGTAAGATCCTTCATGCCTCACCCCGCTTGCGTTCACGTAGACCAAAGAAGCGATACCCATTCCACTGCGTGCCGGTGATGGTGCGGGCGACGGCCGAGAGCGACTTGTATCGCTTGCCGCCCCATTCAAATCCTTCCTTCAAAACCGTCACTGTGTGGGGGATGCCCTCCCATTCGCGGATCAGCTTTGTGCCAACAACCGGGTTGCGGGGATCGGCAATCTGGGCCTTGCGCGCCAGCGTGCCGTTCACCTCATCTGCCAACAGATCCAGCAGGCGGCGTGTCTGCTTATCGGGGCCACCAAAGGTCAGCTCCTGAATGCGGTAGGCCAGCCTGCTTTCCAGAAAGTTACGGCTGTTGTTTGGCGCGGGCGCATCAAAAAGGATCTGCCATTCCGCCTTCAGTTCGTTGACGGACATGGTCTTTAAGGCAGCCAGTCGCGCCAGAATGGGTTCGTGTGTCGTCATGCGGATCTCCTGCGAGTTGGATCCGCACTACCGCTCTGTTCGGGGCGGAAGTGTAGCGAACAGTCTCCGGCTTTTTGGGAAAGATGGTCACGGTCGCGATCTATGAGGCGCACCACGGCCGCAGCAAGCAGGCCATAAAGCTCCGTGCGGCGTTCATGCGCCGTCATGCGATCGGGGTGCAGGGGATTGGGGCGTTTCATCGATATTTTGCTCGCAATCAGCGTTGTCCTTACCGACGAAAAGCCAGTGCGGGAGTGTCCGTGGGACACGCGATTTGAAAACAAGTACTGAAAAAGGGAACGAAGAAAGAACATACGGTCTTGCAATAAGGAGTTTTGTCAACGATTGTTTTCAAATAGATTTGGGAAAATTAATGGGAGGGTGAGTTCGTGCCACGCAAAGTTGTTCCGATCGGCCCTCATGTTCTCGCACTGATCGAAGATGCCAGGATCGATCTGGCACGTGCTGCGCTTTCCGTTCGGGAAGGTGAGAATGAGCCGAGCTTCAAACTATCAGAAGACCTGCCTGATCAAACGGACGATGAAGCCGTCGATGTGTTCAAGAAGGCTCTGATTGAAACGCTTTGCCAATTCGATTCTGATGATCTGCGGCCGGCAGAACAGCGCTGTCGCAGGATACGTGCCCTCGCGGATGGAAAGGGCCTCACGTCCCTCACCACCATTGTTGAACAGAAGCTCGATGACGTTCAGGCGCAGGAATTCGAAGTACAACCTGACCCGCTTTGCCGGAGCATTTGGGCGTTTTTGAATGCGCGGCAGATATTTGAGGATGCCGAGAGTTTTCATTTCGCCCGACAGTTTCGCGACTACGGGAAGATGTACGATGCTTTCGAGGTGGAACTTGAAAAGGCAGCCGTGCTGGATGCTGCGGCCATCGATGAGTCAGCTCTCGCGACAAAGATCACCAACGTTCTCGAACTCAAGACCAATTGCACGGTGAAGGCATTGGATCTGCCCGCGACATC
>CAIXBE010000495.1 GCA_903917595.1 uncultured Rhodobacterales bacterium | reverse complement strand
TGACCATCAACCCCGCCAAATTTCTATCGTCCAGAATTTCAATTTCCCCTTCCACTGCGAAATCAATGCAAACATCCTGATTTCCAAATACACCGCCGCCAATTCGTGTCAGCGCGAAATCATGGCAACCACTCTGCGAAAAGGACGGGCATGACAACGCTTTGGCCATGTCTTCATCCCCACGAACCGCATCGTCGGTTGGGTTACCGCTTCGCAGATGGCTTTTGCATCCAAGGCATCGGTCTTGCCACGCTAGACATCGGGCTTCACGTAGGCTGGGGGCACAAGCCTGCCAAAGTTCGCGGCGGCAACCTAGCCACCCGACTGACCGTCCAATAGGATCGGTCCGCCCCGCTCCTGACCGGTATCGACGATTGGCTGGCCCATCATCTCCGCGCCTCTGCCAAATCACCCTTAGGCGAGGCGCTCGCCTACATCGACAAATACCGCGACGGCCTTGGCTGCTTCCTGGCAGATAACCGTGTCGAGATCGACAGCAACACCATCGAACGCACCTTCTGCGCAATCTGAGCATCTGAAGTTGTTCAGTGCTTCCCGTGGGCCGAAATCTTATTCGTTCAGCACCTTGTTCACACGGAACAGGCGAAGCGGGCCACTGGATAACCTCGGGCGCTGGCGCTTGACGACCCTGCCCTGCGCCTGCCGGGTTCGAAGACCGGGGCCAAGGTAGTCCACATAGGCCAGCCGGTCGTGGACCTGCTGCAAGATGTCCAGCATATCGACGGCAATCCTTGGGTTATTTTCGGCACCCTGCCCGGCAAGCCACTAAGCGACCTGCAGCCGTTCTGGCAGCCGGTGCGCGCGCGGGCCGGAGTGAAGGACGTGCGCATCCATGACCTGCGCCACACGTTTGCGTCGGCCGCCGCCGCCTCTGGCCTAGGACTTCCCATGATCGGCAAGCTCCTTGGGCACACGCAGGTGCAGACGACCGCGCGTTATGCGCATCTAGCTGCGGAGCCGGTGAAGTTGGCCGCAGACGCTGTGGCGCAAAACCTGCAGAAGACGCTGGGATAACAGGCGGGCCTTTACGATCGCGAATTGGTCGCGCTCGAGATGAGCATAAGGCGGGCGGAGCGGGAAGGCGGACACATAGATGCGGAAGCGCTGGGCGCTTTGCGCGATCGATTGCTCGCGACGCTGCCCTCAACCCACGCGCGACGGGCCGAGGTGGATGTAGAGGCGATCCTCGAGGCCAAGGGTTACGCTTGCCGTCTAGGCCCGAAGGTAAAAACCTTGCCCACGGTCATGAGCATAATCGCCGCTGCGCTAAAAGGACACTACCGGCTTATCGTTTGGTATCGGGACGCGCAGGACCCCGAGCCGCGGCGGTGTGTGATCGAACCCTATGGCCTCCTACTGGGGACACGCCATTACCTGATTGCGCGCGACTCTGCCAAGGAGACGTCTCTGCGCCGCTTCCGTCTGGACCGTATCGATAAGGCAGAGATCACCATCGATTGGTTAGAGAAGGACAAAGACTTCGACCTCGAAGCATATGCGGCGCAGTCTTTCGGGTCGTTTCATTCGGAGGCGGAGTTCACCCGTGTCGTGTGGCGCTTCAGCCCGGCTGCCACGGCTACCGCGCGGGAGTTTGAATTCCACCCAAAACAGGAAATGGTCGAGGAAGACGATGGCGGGCTGCTGGTGACCTTTGAGGCAAGTGGCCTCGTTGAGATGGCATGGCATTTGGCAAAGTGGGGCGACGCGGTCGAGGTGATCGAGCCGGCCGCGCTTCGGGAGATGGTGGCGAGTTTTCAGAACAGCAGGATCACCGTGCTGCCTTGAGTGGATTGGCTGTGCGTCGTCCGGCGGGGCAGCCATGTGGATCGTCGCAGAGGGCGGATGGCCGACGTTTGCGGTTGCCGAATAGTCTTCGCATCATCTGACACAGCAGACGATCAACGAAGCGCCTTTTCAGCATACCCCGCCACATTTGGGACCGTAAGGGGCGCGACAAGAACTCACGCGTGACTGACCCATTGGCGCGGCGGACGCCGACCATAGGCCTCTCACTTCCGCTGTCTTGATTTCCGGCTGGCATAGCGCCGGTCGCGTTCAGCTTTCTGCATCGCGGCCTCTTGATCGGGCGAAACGGAGCGTTTTTTCGCTTGGTTCCTGGCCACCTCCGGCTCCGCTTCTACGTGACCTCTCTCGATAGACGAAGCATCAGCGTCCGCTGTTGAATGCGTCGGATCCCCAACGACATGATCCTGTGCCGATTGGCTGAGCGCTTCGTCAGCCCGAACACGCTCTTGTTCTTCAGTCTTCACCCTTGTGCGTTCGGCCTTCCGCTCGTCCCTGGCCGCAGCTGCCGTGACACGCTCTTTCTGGAGCGCCAAGCGCGCAGGTTCCGCGGCTTCCTGAGCGGTCTTGTGGGATTTGAGGAGAGCGGCTTTTGCCTCGGAGGCGGCAGCCTGACGACCCGCGAGATCGTCGTGATTATGTTTTCGCATTCTACTTTCCCAAAAATTACTTGGTTCTACGACCGGCAACCGTCTCGTCGTCATCCGTAAGGCGGGTGAACGCAGGCACCTCATTGTCTGCGCTGTCCCTTGCCAATCGGGCATTCTTGAGGCGCAGGGTCTTGTCCCTGCGCTCCAGCGTCGCCGGATCTACTCGAGCCGCGGTGTTTGCGTGCTCGAGGGAAACGGACTGCGTTCTGGCAAAGGCAATTTCCGCTTGCTGGCGCGACTTGTTCGGAGAGTCTGTCATCGGCTTACCTTGCAATAGGCTCGTCTCGGCGAGCGGCATCGGACCAGTGACCAGATACCTTCTCCGAGTCAAAGTCATTCGACACGATCTACGGCATCGATCCGCCTGTGCGGTGTGGGGCCGCATGCGCGCAGGATTGGTCGTCAGCATGCGAGGCAGAATTCCCAGCCCGGCGCCCGCCAAAACCGCGTCCCGCACCATCAGCGGCGACGGCAGGCGCAGCACGGTTTTCAGCGTGATGCGCCTTTCGACATTTCCATCAATCACGCTTCGCTTTTGCAGATCGGGCGCTGAGGAGCCTGTAACCGTGGCAACCGGCGTTTCGGAACCTGATGGGCGCGCAAGATCTACCGGGGCCACCAGCAGCAATTCGTCACGGTGAAAGCAGCGGCCAACCAGTTGGCTGTCTTTTCGTGGATTGATCCGGATGACCACGTCATAGCCCTCGTCGATCAGATCAACGTGCCGATCCTCAACCGTCACCTCCAACTGTATCTGACGAAAGCGGCGAACGAAGCCAGCGCCGATGGCACCCATCGCCAGATGCCCGAACATCAGCGGGCTGCTGACCCGCAGCTTGCCGCACGGTGGGCCGCGGTCATGGGTGAGTGCTGCCCCAACCTCTGTCAATTCGGCCAAAGGGCCTTCGGTGCGCGACCGCAGCAGAACGCCCTCGTCCGTCAGGCGGAACGCGTGGCTGTCGCGGCCGATCAGGCGCAGGCCAAGGCTATTCTGGTGTTAAGGAAGGTCGAGCAGTGTCACACTGTGGGGCCTTGGGACAGCGCCGCTAGTCCGCATGCGGCTAGGGCGCTGCAGTGGTGTGAGACGCTGTTTTGCGTTCCGCATCGAAATAGTGTGTTTAATGCCCTTGCCCTTCGCAGGCGTTGTGTGCAGCGATCAAACGCCGCAATGTTAAATCACAGGAGAACAGCTTGGCTTACAATCTCGACGACATGTCCCTCAAGGAACTGAAAAAGCTCGAACGCGACCTCGCAGCAGCAATTGCCAACTTCGACGCCCGCATCAAAGCGGGTGCCATCGCTGAGCTTGAAGCGCATGCGCGGGAACTGGGTTTCAGTCTTGCTGAACTTACTGGGTCCACAGTTTCTATTAAACGCAAGCGTGCACCCGCTACAACCATGTACCGCAATCCAGAAAATCCAGCAGAGACCTGGAGTGGGCGTGGCCGTAAGCCGCGTTGGTTCGAAGCGGCGCTCACTTCTGGTGCAAAAGTTTCAGAACTAATGGCGTGATTTTGGCTAGGCTGGCTCTGAATTTCATGGTTCATGGCCAGCTAGCTGTTTCTTAGCTGCGGAGCATGTGCTGACCACGGCACGCAGTATGACCCAGCGGCATCTACGGAGGCCTAGCAGCGCAGCAGTGGTGGCGCGGGCCACTGCCGCTAGTAAGCATGCGGCGAGGGGGCTGCTGCGCTGTATGACACGGGTTGAGGAGCAACCCACGGCTTGGATTCAAGTTTCAAGTGCAACGGTTGATTTGAAGGCCGCGAGTTCTTCGGCCATGGCTTCCTCGGGCGTTCTCCATCCGAGCGTTTTTCGGGGGCGCTGGTTCATCAGTCGCGCC
>CAIXBE010000494.1 GCA_903917595.1 uncultured Rhodobacterales bacterium | reverse complement strand
CTCGAAATGCTTTAGTAGCCGCGCTCCCGGTCGACGCGGTGAAGGAAGGGTTCGCCCGCCTCGCCCCTGCGGACATTCTCTGCGATGACCCTCGCAGCCGAGGTGGTGCGTGTATCCGCCGCGACATGCGGTGATACGGTCACCCTTGGGTGGGACCAGTAGGGATGATCTTTCGGCAGAGGCTCCAACCGGAACACATCCAGTGTAGCATGGCCGATGTGACCCGCATCCAGCGCCGCCAACAGCGCCGCATCGTCGATCAAAGCGCCGCGCCCGGGGTTCAGGATCACTGCCCCTTTCGGCAACAGCGCCAGCCGTTCGGCGTTCAGAAGGTTCTCCGTCTCGGGCGTCTTCGGCAACAGCGTTACCAGAATAGCTGCAGTCGACAGTGCCCGGGCCAAACCGTCCTCGCCATGCAGGCAACCGGGCTTTTCCGACCGGCTCCACCCCGTCACCGGAAAGTTCATCGCCCGCAGACCCGCAGCAACGGCCGACCCCAGCGCGCCCATGCCCAGCACCGTCACCCGGCGTTCGCGCGCCAAGGGCGGACAGGTCTGATCCCAGACATGGCCCGGATTTGTGGTATAGCGGTCCATCCCCAGATGATGGCGCAGCGTGTGGCCCACCACCCATTCGACCATGCCTTCGGTCATCCAGGGATCAACCATCCGGCACAGGGCCTGTGTCAGCGTCGGGTTGCCCACGATCCGCTCGACCCCCGCCCAAAGGCTGAGAACCGCCTTCGCCCGCGTATAAGGCGTGAAATCCTGCAAAGGCGATGAAGGGGAATAGACGATGTAATCCACCTCATCCGGGGCGGCATCTTCCACCAAACGCGCCGTGACGCCCGCCTCGGCCAGCGCCTTGGGCAGTTCGGCCTGATACTCGGCCCACAGGCCGGGGGCTGCGAATAGAACTGTGGTCATCGGTTGCCTTGGCCCTTTAACTTGGTCAGTTTATCTTGGTCTGTGGACATGCGCGCTTTGGACCAGTCCGAAGCCCACCAAAAGCACCATCATCGCCGACCCGCCATAGCTGAGAAGCGGCAGCGGCACGCCGACAACCGGGGCCAGCCCCATCACCATCGACAGGTTGACCGCGATGTAGAAGAAGAAGTTCGCCGCCACGCCAATGATCAAAAGCGCCGAAAACCGGTCGCGGTTCTGCAGGGCGGCAAACAGGCAAAATCCGATGATCAGCGCGTAAAGAATCAAAAGCGAGAACGCGCCCAGAAAGCCGAATTCCTCGGCCAGGGTGGTAAAGATGAAATCGGTGTGCTTTTCAGGCAGAAAGTTCAGCCGGCTTTGCGTGCCCTGCATGAACCCCTTGCCCGACCAGCCCCCCGACCCCAGCGCGATCTGGGCCTGAATGATGTTGTAGCCCGCACCAAGGGGGTCCGAGGTCGGATCAAGAAACGTGTCGATCCGCGTATATTGATAGTCGTGCAGAAACTGCCAAGGCGTGCCCCTTGTCAGGAACACCCCGGCAATCGCCCCCACCCCCAGAGAGCTGACAGCGGCGAAATACCAAAGGCTGACCCCGGCAGCAAACATCACCGTCGCCCCGGCCAGGATCAGCATCAGCGAGGTGCCAAGGTTCGGCTGCATCAGCACCAGCACCGTCGGCGTGATGATCAACAGGACCGGGATCAGCACATACAACGGGTGCGACACCCGCTTGGGGTCCAGCCAGTCATAGTAAGCAGCAAGCGCCATCACGAGGGTGAATTTCATCATTTCCGAGGGCTGCAGGCGGATGAAGCCAAGGTCAATCCAGCGCTGCGCACCCATGCCGACCGCCCCGAAAAATTCGACCACCAGCAGCAGCACAAAGGCCACCAGATAGGCCGCCCCCGACATGCTGCGCCAAAACCAGATCGGCATCATGGCGACGAGGAACATCAGCACCATTCCGGCCGCGAACCGCTCCATCTGCGGGCGGGCCCAGGTGTCAAGATTGCCCCCGGCAATCGAGTACAACATCAGAAATCCGATGGACGCGACCGCCGTCACCAGAATGACCAAGGGCCAGTTCAGATGCAGGATCTTGCTCAGGCCTGTCGGGGCAAGCTTAAGCTTATATTCTAGAAAGCTCATCGCCGCGCTCCCTATGCCTTGGTCCGGATCGGAACCATGCCGGTCACGGGGTAGCGCAGGGGCAACTCCTGAAGCATGGTCTCGATCCGGCCGCGCTGGCTGGCGGGATAGGCCTCAAGCGAGGGCAGGCCGTGCGACATCGCCCGCAAGATTACGTCGCGCGCTATCGGGGCCGCCGCGACCGACCCGCCACCACCGTGTTCTACCACCACAGCCACCGCATAGCGCGGCGCGTCAACCGGGGCAAAACCGACAAACAGCGCATGGTCGCGCCGTTCCCAGGGCAGATCGTCGTTGGAAATGACCCCGGAGTCGCGTTCGGATGCGCTGATGTTGCGGACTTGACTGGTGCCGGTCTTGCCCGCCATCGCCATCATCGGATCGACAATCCGGCTGCCCTTCGCGGTGCCCGCGTCGTCATTGACGACGGCGTTCATGCCTTGACGGACCGCCGCCAGATGTTCGGCCGGGATATCCAGCACCGGGGCCTCGGCCACCGGCACATCCTTGTCCTGCACCATCCGCACCAGCCGTGGCACCACCGCCCGGCCACTGGCGATGCGCGCCGTCATCACCGCCAGTTGCAAGGGCGAGGCCAGCACATAGCCCTGCCCGATCGACGCATTTATCGTGTCGCCGATCCGCCAGTCCTGCTTGTGCTTTTCCAGCTTCCACGCCTTGTCGGGCATGTTGCCTTCGGTCAGGGCCGACATCGGGATGTCATAGCGCTGCCCCAGCCCAAGCTTGCGGCCCATCTCGGCGATCTTCTCGATCCCGACCTTTTGCGCGATGTCGTAGTAGTAGACGTCGCAGCTTTCGGCCAGCGACCGCTCCAGCCGCACCGTGCCGTGACCCGAGCGTCGCCAGCAATGGAACCGCCGGTCGCCGAATTCGATGTAACCCGGGCAACTGACCTTGGTCTCCTCCGTTGTGGCACCGGCTTCCAGTGCTGCCAGCGCCGTCACCATCTTGAAGGTCGACCCCGGCGGATAGGCCCCAGACACCGCTTTGTTGGCCAGGGGCCGGTGATCGTTTTCGGTCAGCGCGTTGTAATCGGTATGGCTGATCCCGCGCACGAAGAGGTTGGGGTCAAACGATGGCGACGAGACGCAGCAGATGATGTCGCCGTTGGTCACGTCGATCACCACCACGGCAGCACTTTCCTCGCCCAGACGGGCCTGGGCAAAGTTCTGCACATCGGCGTCGATGGTCAGCCGGATGTTTGCCCCCGGATCACCCTCTTGCCGTTCCAACTCGCGCATCACCCGCCCGGCCGAGTTCACCTCGATCCGCTTGGCCCCCGCCTGACCGCGCAAGGTGTCTTCCATCCACTTCTCGACCCCGATCTTGCCGATCTGGAATTTCGGGATCCGCAGCAGCGGGTCAGGGTTTTCGACCCCCTCAAGGTCCTTTTCGCTGACCGGGCCGACATAGCCCACCACATGCGCGAAATCGAAGTCCAGCGGATAGCGCCGCGACAGGCCGACCTCGGGCACCACGCCGGGAAGGGCGGGCGCGTTCAGGGCGATCTTGGAAAAGTCGGTCCAGTTCAGCCGTTCGGCCACGGTCACCGGGACAAAGGCGCTAAGGCTTTTCACCTCTTCGGCAGTTGCGGCCAGTTCTTCGGCGGTCATCGGGATGATCGTGGCCAGCCGGCGCAGCACCAGATCGACATCGCCCGCCGCCTCACGCGTGATGACCACGCGGTAGTTCTGTTCATTGGCGGCAATCGGCTTGCCGTTGCGATCCTGGATCAGCCCGCGACCGGGGGGGATCAGGCGGATGCTGATCCGGTTTTCTTCGGCCAAAAGCTGGAACGCATCGGCCTGATCGACCTGAAGATAGCGCATCCGCCCGCCAAGGACGGCAATCATCGCCCCCATGCCACCGCCCAACAAAAGGGCGCGGCGGTTGAGGGTGCGGTTGCTTTCTTCGGCTTGCCGGGCGCTGGGTTTCAAAGCCGCCTCCCATAGTCATCGACTTCGCCGGTGGCGGGCTTGCGCAGGTTGAAGACCAGCCGCGACAGCCCGACGATCACGGGATAAAAGGCAACTGACCACAAAAGCTGCACCAGAACGATGCCAAAGGGCGGCTGCGGCACGAAGGCAACCGCAAGTGCCAGACGGTAGGCCAGCATCATCGCCAGCATCACCCCGGTCACCAACATCCATTCGACCGGAAAGCTGACCTCACGCGTCAGCGCCGACCGCGCGCGCAGCTGTTCGGTCGCGATGATGACAATGGCGGTCCACAGGCCGGGGGGGCGCATCAGCACCAGATCTTCGGCAAAGACCACCAGCAGGATCAGCGGCATCGACAGATAGTCAGGGCGGCGCACGATCCAGGCCAGGATCAGGCAGATCATCAGGTCCGGCCCCGGCAGGGCACCGGGGTCCTGCTCCAACGGCAACAGCCGGAAGAACAACACCGCAAAGGCCAGCGCGACAAACAGCGCCCGGAATAGCCAATGCGACTGGCGCCAGAAGTCACCCATCCCCGGCCCCCTCGGCAGCACCCGAGCCGGCGGCCTCGACATCGCCGCCTTCGGTCTCGACCGGCTGCTCGCCTGCCGCAGCCTCGGCGGTGGCGGCTGATGCGTCGACCCGTGGCAGCGGCGGCGCAACCAGGGACCCCGGATCGGTGATCGGCTCAAGTTCGTGACTGCGCAACACGCGCAGGAATTCCAGCCGCTGGTAATCGGCGGCCAACGCGACCCGCAGCCGCTTGTCGGCACCCAGCACTACCTGCCCGACCAAAAGCCCCGCCGGAAACACCCCGCCATCGCCCGAGGTTACCACCCGGTCACCCGGACGGATCGCATCGGTATCCTCGACAAACTCCAACGGCGGCAGCGGACCATTGTCGCCCGACAGGATCGCCCGTTGCCCCGAAGGCTGGATCGTGACCGGAATCCGGCTGTTGGTATCGGTCACCAGGATCACCCGCGCGGTGCGCTCTCCCAACCCCGAGATCCTGCCCACCAGCCCCAGCCCGTCCATCGTCGCCCAACCATCGCGGACGCCGTCGCGCGCGCCCACGTTCAGCAGCACCGATTGGCGGAACGGGCTGCCGCTGTCAGCCATGACGACCCCGGTGACATGGGTCAGCTTGGGGTCAAGCCGCACGTTGTTCAGATCCAGCAGGCGCGCGTTCTTCTGTTCCAGCTGCAGTGCCGCCTCTTTCCAGGCCTTCATCTGCTGCAACTCGCGCTTCAGCTCCTGGTTTTGCTCATAGATGCGGGTGTAGGACTGAAAATCGCTGACCATTCCGGCGGCCAGCGTAACCGGCCGCATGGCCCAAGTCATGTTCGGCACCAGCGCATCGACCAGCCCGGCGCGAAAACGTTCAACCCGGGGGCTGTCGATCCGCCACAAAAGAAAAACGACCAGAAGCAGCAGCAGCGTTATCCCCACCAAAAGGCGGCGCAACGGGCGTGCATAGTCTTCGGGTCCGATGCGTGGAGGTGCCACGGGTCAGCCTTTCGGTGGAGAAGCGCGCGCGCCGGGTCTCAGGTATCGTAGTCGATCACATGCCGAAGCTGCTTTTCGTATTCCAGCGCCTTGCCGGTGCCGAGGGCAACACAGTTCAGCGGCTCGTTCGCGACTGAAATCGACAGTCCGGTCTGTTCGCGCAAGCTAAGGTCCAGATCGCCCAGCAGCGCCCCGCCGCCGGTCAGCATCACGCCACGGTCAACGATATCGGCGGCAAGGTCCGGCGGCGTCGCCTCCAGCGCCTGCATCACTGCGTCGCAAATTTGCTGCACCGGTTCGGCCAGCGCTTCGGCGACCTGCGCCTGATTGATCTCGATTTCCTTCGGGACGCCGTTCAAAAGGTCACGGCCCCGGATCGTCATCGACGCACCGCGCCCGTCATCGGGCATCCGTGCGGTGCCGATGCTGGTCTTGATCCGCTCAGCGGTGGATTCGCCAATCAGCAGGTTCTGGTGGCGGCGCAGGTAGCTGACAATCGCCTCGTCCATCCGGTCGCCGCCGACGCGGACCGACCGGGCATAGACGATGTCGCCCAGTGACAGGACCGCGACCTCGGTGGTGCCGCCGCCGATGTCGACGACCATGTTGCCGGTCGGTTCGGTGATCGGCATCCCCGCCCCGATGGCCGCCGCGATAGGTTCGGCGATAAGACCGGCACGCTTGGCACCAGCCGAGAGCACCGACTGGCGAATGGCCCGCTTTTCAACCGGGGTCGCGCCATGTGGCACGCAGACGATGATCTTCGGTTTGCTAATCGTCGACCGCTTGTGAACCTTGCGGATGAAATGCTTGATCATCTCTTCCGCCGCTTCAAAGTCGGCGATGACCCC
Organism: uncultured Rhodobacterales bacterium; assembly: GCA_903917595.1. Taxonomy (GTDB): domain Bacteria; phylum Pseudomonadota; class Alphaproteobacteria; order Rhodobacterales; family Rhodobacteraceae; genus Tabrizicola; species Tabrizicola rara. The sequence continues at coordinate 4,790 of CAIXBE010000494.1, read as the reverse complement.
GTCGCGCATCGGGCGGATTGCCTGAATGGTGCCGGGGGTGCGGCCCAGCATCAGCTTGGCATCTTCGCCGACCGCAAGGACAACTTTCTTGCCGTCCTTGAAGTGATAGGCGACGACCGAAGGTTCGTTCAGCACGATCCCCTTGCCGCGAATGTAGACCAGCGTGTTCGCCGTCCCAAGGTCAATAGCCATGTCGGAGGAAAACAGGCTTGGAAAGTAGGCCATATAGGGAACCCTGCGTGCGTGAAAGAAAGCCCCGGCGACTCAGGCCGCTAAGGTAAGCAATGGAATATAAGGGGCTGGGATAGGATGCGAAAGGGCCTCCGGTCAGGCGCGCGGTCTGCCGCCGAGACACTTTTGGCTTAGATAAATCTGGCTTTCTGACCGCGAACTCGCCGCCAGTTGCATTTGAAATTGATCTAAACGAACATCTTCCAAAACCATGCGCCAACCGCAGCCTGAAAGGAATGCCCGGATGCCCGGAGTAAAGGATCGTGTCGCGCTGGTAACCGGTGCCGGATCAGAGGGGGGAATCGGCTTTGGCATCGCCCGGGCTTTGGTGATGGGCGGGGCAAAAGTTTGCATCACGGCCACCACAGCGCGCATCCAGACCCGTGCCGCTGAACTGGGCTGCATGTCTCATATTGCCGACCTGACCGACCCCGAGAAGGTCGCGGCATTGTTCGGGGCGATAAACGCGCAGCTGGGCCCGGTGGAAATTCTGGTGAACAACGCGGGCATGGTGCAGACCGGCAAACAAGCTAAGCGCGGGCATCTGGCCGACTGGTCGGACAAGGACTGGGCACATCACATGGCGCTGAATATTAATACCACGTTTCATTGTTGCCGCGCCGCCCTGCCCGGAATGGCCACGCGCGGCTATGGCCGGATCGTCAATATTTCCTCGGTGACCGGTCCCGTAGTTACCATCGACGGCTCCTCCGCCTATGCCACCGCCAAGGCGGCAATCACCGGCATGACCAGGTCCATCGCGTTGGAATACGGCCGTCAGGGCATCACCTGCAACGCGGTCTTGCCGGGCTGGATCGCCACGGCAAGCTCCAGCCCCAAGGAAATCCGCGCGGGACAAAAGACGCCCGCCGGCCGCCCCGGCACCCCGGACGAGGTCGCGGCTTGCGCGCTGTTCCTTGCCTCGCAAGAAGCCGCCTATGTCACCGGTGCAATGCTGGTTGTGGACGGCGGCAATACGCTGCAAGAGCTGAAAGGATGACCGATCCTGCATTCCTTCCCGGCGTTCCAGCAGCAACCGTGCTGGCCGCCCTTGCCAAACTGCCCGGGCTTGACCTTGACAGCCCGGACTCTTCGGGGGCGCTGGTCGCCAACGGGTTCGGCTGGTTCCTTGACCGCCCGCGCCAACTGCTGCCATTTCCCGGCGTACCGATGGGCTTGCCCGAAACGGTGGAGCTTGGGGTCGAAATGCAGCTGCCGATGCGCGGCATCCGGCATCCCCGGTTTGACGCCGTGGTGACCACGGCAACAACGCTGGTCGGTGTCGCCTCGAAACGCTATCAGCCGTTTCGCCCGGCCAAAACGACTGCCTTTACCGAGCCTTTCGACGGGCGCGACTGGGGGCCCGGCATGGCCCGCTATGGCGCGATGCGGCTTGCGCTGACGACGGGACGGCAAAGGTATCGTCATCTGGACGCGGTGCAATTGGTGAAACAGGCCTACGGGCTGAAGACCCAAAGCGTCAAACGGGCTCGGGGGGCGGTGCTAGTTTACCTGCATGCCGCCCCCGCCCAATGGGCCAGCGGCAAGCCGGTCGATCCCGCGGCCATTTCCCGCCACAAGTCCGAGATCGCCGATTTCGCCCGCGCGGTGAAAGGTGACGATGTGACCTTTATCGCGCTGCGCTGGTCTGACCTTCTGGCCGAGTGGTCGAAAAAGCCAGCACTTTTTGCGCATGCAACGGCCTTGACCGGCTGGTTCGGGGCGCTTTGATACGACTGCAATCTTGGGAGAGACCATCTTGGCATTGACCCGGACCATGCTTTATTGCGCCATCGTAGCACTTGGGGCCATTGCGCCGGCGCGGGCTGAGCTTCTGGCCGCAGGGCAGGACTGGCGTGAGATTGCCTTTGATGTGGTTGACCAAAAACCTATGATCGCCGGCCAGGTTGGCGATGTGACGGGGCGGATGATGTTCGACACCGGCACGCCCGAGGCCGTTTTCCTGAACCGCGACGCAGCGCCTTTGCCGGAGGGGATGGTGGTCGGCAACGGCTTTACCGCCTCAGGCCAGGCCATCGAGGTGCGCCTGCACGACGCGCGCCCGGTCCAGATCGGCGGCCTGCCCTTCGATCCCGGCCCAAAGCTGCTCAGCGGCGATTTCGGCTTTGTCGAGGTCGTTTTCGGCGCGGATTATCTGGGGTTCATCGGCACGCCGTTTGTGTCAGATGGTGCTTTTACGCTGGACTACGGACGCGGTGTGCTGACCATCTTGCGCACGGATGATCAAGGGACGCTTGCGGTACGGTCGCCTGTGGTTGGGGATGTCGTCGCGCAGTTGACCTTTGCCCTGATCCCGGGCGAACAGCCGACGACAGGGGCCTTTATCGGTGGCCTGCCGGTGGTGCTGGATTTCGACACCGGCGACGGCGGCACGGTTTACCTGCGCTCTGGAACCCGCGCGCGGCTGGAGGCAGAAGGCTTGCTGGCTGCAACGGGCAAGGATGCCACGGGCGACGTTGGCACCCTGAACAGCGTGACTTTTGGCGGGGCGCTGTTTGATGGCCTTGCGGTGCGGCTGGTCGAAGCCGGCGGGCCAGAGGACAAACGCCCTTGGCCGGGGTCGGATGCCTTGCGACTGGGGGCGGACTTCCTGTCGAAACAACCCAGCCTGTGGAATTTTCCCGCCGGGACGATCACGATCCTTCGCCCGGACGCGGGGTTTCTGGCCCCGCGCTAAAGTAGTCCCGGCGCGGCCATTACCACGCCGGGAAAAGGTCATTCGCCGTGATAACTGACGGTCTTCACATCCTCACCCGGGGCGGTCTTTTGCCGGCGGATGATCAGACGGTTCAGCGCGTTGATATAGGCTTTCGTGCTGGCCACAATCGTATCGGTATCGGCGGAGGAGCCGGTGACGATCCGCCCGTCCTCCTCCAGCCGAACGCTGACGGTCGCCTGCGCATCGGTGCCTTCAGTGACCGCATTGACCTGATAGACCTGCAGCCGCGCCTTGTGCGGGAACAGCATCTTGACGCAGTTGAACGCCGCATCGACCGGCCCGTCACCGGTGGCGTCGATATGGTGATCGGTGCCGTCGATGGTCAGGATCATGTCGGCCTCTTGCGGGCCTTCGGTGCCGCAGATCACCCGGAGCCTTTTGAGTTGCAGGTATTCGTAGGCGTCGTTGGTCTGCTCGTCCGACACCAGAGCGATCAGGTCGTCGTCGTAGACCTCTTTCTTGCGGTCAGCCAAAGCCTTGAAGCGCACGAAGACGTCGTTCAACTGGTTGTCAGCCAGATCGAAGCCCAGTTCCTTGAGCTTTGCCCGCAGCGCCGCACGCCCGGAATGCTTGCCCATGGTCAGGTTGTTCTGGCTGATACCTATATCCTCTGGGCGCATGATTTCGAACGTCTGGACGTTCTTCAGGACGCCATCCTGATGGATGCCGGACTCGTGCAGGAAAGCGTTCTTGCCAACGATGGCCTTGTTGAACTGGACCGGAAAGCCGGAAACCTGCGAGACGCGGCGCGACAGGTTCATGATCTTCGTCGTGTCGATACTGGTCTGGAACGGCAGGATGTCATTGCGCACGCGCATCGCCATCACGACCTCTTCCAGCGCCGTATTCCCGGCGCGTTCGCCCAGTCCGTTGATCGTGCACTCGATCTGCCGCGCGCCAGCCTCCACAGCGGCCAGAGCGTTCGCTGTCGCCATGCCAAGGTCGTTGTGGCAATGGGTGGCGAAGATGATCTTGTCCGCGCCCGGAACGCGTTCCAGCAGCATGGCGATGAGTTTGGAGCTTTCGCGCGGCGCGGTGTAGCCGACGGTATCGGGAATGTTGATCGTCGTGGCCCCGGCCTTTATCGCGATTTCGACCACGCGGCACAGATAGTCATGTTCGGTCCGCGTCGCGTCCATCGGCGACCACTGGACGTTTTCGCACAGGTTGCGGGCGTGTGTGACCGTGTCGTGGATCCGTTCCGCCATTTGGTCCATGTCCAGATTGGGAATGGCGCGGTGCAGAGGCGAAGTGCCTATGAAGGTGTGAATGCGCGGGGAACGCGCGTGTTTCACCGCCTCCCAGCAGCGGTCGATGTCCTTGTAATTCGCGCGAGCAAGGCCGCAGATCGTGGAATTTTTCGCACGTTTGGAGATTTCGCTGACGGCGGCGAAGTCACCTTCACTGGCGATGGGAAAGCCTGCCTCGATGATATCGACGCCCATTTCGTCCAGAAGGCTGGCGATTTCGAGCTTTTCCTCGTGGGTCATGGTGGCACCGGGCGACTGTTCGCCGTCGCGCAGAGTGGTGTCGAAAATGACGACTTTGTCTTGTGCGGATCTTGTCATTGGTATGGGTCCTGTTTTCCTAGCTGCGGTCCTGCTGGGCGCTGGTCACCTCTGAGCGGTCGCGCCCGCAGGGCACGCTCAGAGGCGGCTAAGAAGAAGACCAAGCGAGGCCAGAGGCCGAAAAGCCCCGCAGGTGGCGTCGATGTGCTGATCCTTGGTCATGGTGGCGAACTATACGGTGGAAATCGGTAAAGGAAAGGGGGGATTTTTTTGAAAAGAGGGCCGCCGTGAGGGGCCTCGAGCCCCTCACG
>CAIXBE010000493.1 GCA_903917595.1 uncultured Rhodobacterales bacterium | reverse complement strand
GGCTCGCATTCCGGACGCCCCAGCGCCGGAATCGATCGATATCAGTGGCGCCAAGCCCGTGAAGGTCTTCCATGACCCGCGCCGCAGCATGTTTGTGTGCATCCGCGAACTCTCGCGCCGCACCCTGCTGAACACGTGGGTGCGAGCCCCGATCCCATCCTTGGCAGCGCCACGCCCCTTGATGCGGTGGACCTGGTCGCCATGGTGCTGGACACCCTGAACCAAACCCCCAACACGGCCCATATGGCCCGCGCCAAACAGCACCTGCGCGACATGGTCGCCCTCAACCGCGAGTTCTGGACACGTGTGGCGACTGAGACCGACAACAACCACGAATGGCTGCCAAATGACGCCCAACACTCCGCCCTTGGCCTGCCCGTCCCCCCCGGCACCGGCACTGCCTGGCTGGCCGTGCTGGATGATCTGGACGCCCTTCTGACCGGCCAGAAACTGGTCCCCTATTGGCGCGTCAGCGGGTCCGGTGGGGTGGACATCAGCGCCATGTTCGACGACCCCCGCCCGATTGACCTGATGGGCTGGGTCCAAGGCTGGGCCGCCCTGCCCTATCTGAAACAGGGCCCGCTGGTCAGTACGGACAGCCTGAACGCCTTTGATACCCTCATGTCCGGGCAGACCATGCTCTTTGCGCTTTACCTGAACTGACCGCAGCCTTGCCAAATTGTTACCTGTGATCACAAGAAAAAATTCTGTGATCACAAATGTCGCTTTTCCCCGCACCCCCGCCAGATGGCGTTATGAACCTGCCTGTTTCCGTGTCATGACCGCGCCAAATTCAGCCGCAATCCATCAGCAGGGCGATCCATGAACATCCACGAATATCAGGCCAAGGCCCTTTTGCGCAGCTACGGCGTGCCCGTGTCTGACGGCCGCCCCGTGACCAAGGCGGAAGAGGCGAAAACCGCCGCAGGCGAACTTGATGGCCCGCTCTGGGTGGTCAAGGCGCAAATCCACGCCGGTGGCCGCGGCAAGGGCAAGTTCATCGAGCCTGAGGCCGGCGAAAAAGGCGGTGTCCGTCTGGCCCGCTCCGTGGGTGAAGCTGCCGAATTTGCCCGCCAGATGCTGGGCCGCACCCTTGTCACCGTGCAAACCGGCCCCGCCGGCAAGCAGGTCAACCGCATCTACATCGAAGACGGCAGCGACATCGACCGCGAGTTCTACCTCGCCCTCCTGATCGACCGCGCCACCTCGCGCATCTCCTTCGTGGTGTCCACCGAAGGCGGCATGTCCATCGAAGACGTCGCCCATGACACCCCCGAAAAAATCCTGACCTTCGACGTCGACCCCGCCACCGGCCTGAGTGATTTCCACGGCCGCCGCGTCGCCTTTGCCCTTGGCCTGACCGGCAATCAGGTCAAGCAGTGCGTGGCCATCATCAAGAACCTCTACCGCATGTTCACCGAAAAAGACATGGAGATGCTGGAGATCAACCCCTTCTGTGTGTTGAAAGACGGCTCCCTGAAACTCCTCGACGCCAAAATGTCCTTTGACGGCAACGCGATGTACCGCCACCCCGACATCGCCGCCCTGCGCGATGAGTCTGAGGAAGACCCCAAGGAACTCGCCGCCTCCAAGTTCGACCTGAACTATATCGCCCTTGATGGTGAAATCGGTTGCATGGTCAACGGCGCAGGCCTCGCGATGGCCACGATGGACATCATCAAACTCTACGGCGCCGAACCCGCCAACTTCCTTGACGTTGGCGGCGGCGCCACCAAGGAAAAGGTGACCGAGGCCTTCAAGATCATCACCTCCGACCCCAACGTCAAAGGCATCCTCGTCAACATCTTC
>CAIXBE010000492.1 GCA_903917595.1 uncultured Rhodobacterales bacterium | reverse complement strand
TCGTCTTCCATCATTGCCCCCGCGTCCGAAGATTTGGTGGCATAGTCCTCCTCGCTGTATTCAGGCTCGATCCAGCGCAGTTCGGGCCAAAGCGTCGACGGCGCGGCCTGTTCGGCGGGGCGCGACGATGACAGGGTCAGGGAGATGTCCGACCAATCCTCGCCGGTGTATTGGGTGACCAGCACCGCGCGGTCCATCGCCAGCGCATCGCCGCCGTCACGGGTCAGTTTCAGGTCATAGAACGGCCGCCAGCTTGCGCCGCTGACATATTGCGTCACAGTCAAGGTCTGGTCCCCGGCGGCGGCAGCGGTCACGGCAACCGAAAGCGCCGTATAATCCATATCGGCCGAGGGCAGGGCATCATAGGCCGCTTGCGCCTTGAGCACCGCCTCTTGCGCGTCGGCCAGCGCCTTTTGCACCGGCCAAAGTTCGGCCCGCGCGGCCAAAGCCTGCTGGCGGGCGGCAAGGGTTTCGGCACCAATCATCGCGGCCATCGACCTGATCGTCTCGGGCGTGGCCCCATCCGGCAGCGCGCCGGTAAAGGACGACAGGAACCGCACTTGTGCCTCGGCGGCTTCCACTTTGGCCTGCACGCCGTCCAGCGCCAGCAGCGCCTGCTGCGCAACTGCGTCCAAGTCTTCGACCAAAGCCTTTGCCGCCTGCTGATCGGCGGTCAGCGGGTCCTCACGCGGGGGCAGACGATCGGCGCGCAGGTTGAAAGCGCCAAGCTGCAAGCCATCACTGGGGGCAAGCTGGATCAGGCCGGGTTCACTGTCGGCGGGCAGGTCGGTGACCAGCAATTCATGCGCACCGGCAGCAGGGGCGGCAAAGCTGACCTCGCGCGTCACTTTCGCGCCGTCGGGGTAGACGGTGACCGCCGTGATCCGGCTGGTGGCCGGGATGGTGTCAGCAAGGGCCGGCAGGGCGGTGGTGGCAAGCAGGATCGTAAAGAGGGCGCGCATCTTCGGGGCCTTTCAAAAGGGGATTGCGGCACCATAAGTCCGCCGGGGCAGCCTTGGTAGTCCGGAAAGCCTTAGCTGACGCAACCGGCGCGCGTCAGGGACCGGCCTACGGCCAGGCATCCCCGGGCAGGACGATCATGATCTCCAGATCGCGGTCCGGAGTATAGTTCGTCTTTTCAATGACAAAGGTGGTGGGGCCGGTCTTCTTGACGCCATCGGCGCATAAAGAAATCACGTTGCCCGGATCGCCCTTGTCCAGCGTCAGCTTGAACTTGCCGATCGGACCGGCCCAGCTGTTCGCGGTGCGCAGGACATAGGCGATATGATAGGAAATGCCGTAATCGTTGAACTCGTCATTGTCCTTGTTGTCCAGCGCCCGGGCCATCGCCTTCGAGGTGCCCTCGTCGATGCAATACTGGTCGATCAGGTAGGTATTCCAATCCTCGGGTGGGTAGGTCCAGTAGAACAGTCCCCCCGGCGGGCGGTTGGTATAGGCATGGCTGATCCGCACTTCGGCCCCTGCCGGGAAAGTCTGGGTCCAGTGATAGCGGGTGACGATGGACCACAACCCATAGGCATCGGGCGGCGAGTCGGTCGCGGGGTCGCCCTCGTAAAAATCGGCGATCCCGGCGGCCTTGGTGGCGGCCTGCTCCTCGGGCGACATAGCCAGCAGCTGCTCGCGGATCGCCTGAACATCCATCGTCATGGGCAGGCCAAAGCGTTCAAGCTCGGCCGTCACATCGCGACCCGGCGTGTCGTATTGTTCCGACAACGGGCGGTTTTCCACCCATTCCGGCTCGATCACCGCGATCTTGTCGATGGTGACCTGCACCGGTTTTCCATCAACCGTGGCAGTGAAATCGACGATGTCCAGAATCGCCCCATCCTCGGGCAGGTTCATCGAGGATTCCCACGAGGCCCAGACATGCACCGGCGGCAGGGGAAAGATCACCTCGCCGGTCACATCCGCGCCGGTGGTGTTGCGGAAGACATAGTCCACGGCGACCTTGTCGATGCTGATGAACAGGTTCTCTTCGACCATTTCCACCGCATCGGTCTGATCAAAGGTCAGACCGACCGAGGACAGACCGCCGAAACCGTCATTGGCGCTGGCAGGCAGGGCCAAACCGAGGGCTGCAAGAACAAGCGAAATCCGCATCCTATCCTCCATGGATCAATCGCCGCATCTGACCCCCGGCAGGGGATTCCCGCAAGCCCCCGTTTTCCGACCTGGACCGCAAGGTTTCGCCCTTGCGCATGGCCGCCCCCCTTGCCACAAGCGACCAGCAATCAAAGGCTCCGCCATGCAGGCTGGCATCGCTGCCCTATTCCTTGGCTATGTGCTCAGCCAGTTCTACCGCGCCTTTCTTGCGGTGCTGACCCCTGTGCTGATCACCGATCTTGGACTTTCGGCTGCCGACCTTGCCGCGGCTTCGGGCTGGTGGTTTCTGGCCTTTGCCGCGATGCAGATCCCGATCGGGTCAGGCCTCGACCGCTGGGGGCCGCGCTATACCTCGGCCGTCCTGATGGCGATTGGCGCGGGCGGGGCATTGCTGTTCTCACAGGCCACCGGAGCCTTCCAGATCAAGCTTGCCATGGCCCTGATCGGCGTCGGCTGTGCGCCGGTGCTGATGGCCAGCTATTTCATCTTTGCCCGCAGCTTTTCCCCGGCCCTGTTCGGCACGCTTGCGGCGGTCACCATCGGGGTCGGCTCTCTGGGCAATGTCGCCGCATCGCTGCCCCTTGCAGCGGCGGTTGACGCTTTTGGCTGGCGCGAGACCGTGATGGGTCTGGCGCTTGTCACCGGGGCCACGGCGATTGCCATTCTTGCGCTGGTCCGCGACCCGCCACGGCTGGCGGCGGCAAAGGGCGGTTCGCTGCTGGACTTGTTGCGACTGCCGGCGATCTGGCCAATCCTTGCGATGATGACGGTCTGCTACATGCCGATTGCGGGAATTCGCGGGCTTTGGGTCGGACCCTACTTCAGCGATGTCCACGGCGCAGGTCAGGCCCAGATCGGTCAGGTCGGCCTATGGATCGGACTGGCCATGGCGGCAGGCAATTTCGCCTACGGGCCGCTGGATCGCTGGTTTGGCAGCAGGAAATGGGTGATCTTCACCGGCAATGCCGTGACCCTGGCCTGCATTGCGGCCCTTTGGGGATTTGCGGCCTCTCCTCCGGCTGTCGCCACCAGCCTGCTGGTGGCCGCAGGTTTCTTTGGGGCCAGCTTTCCGATGGTCATCGCCCACGGTCGCGCCCTTATCCCGCAGCATCTGATGGGCCGGGGCGTGACGCTTCTGAACCTGTTCGGCATTGCCCCGATTGGCCTGGCCCAGATCGCCACAGGCCGCATCCATGCCGCGACCCCCGCGACTGCCTCAAGCGCGCCCTATGAAGCGGTCTTCCTGTTCTTTGCCGTCGCAACGGCCATCGGACTTGCGCTGTATCTCTTTTCACAAGACCGCACCGACTGACCAGCACCCGCCGAATCCGCTTTTCCCCAAGCGTGCCATGCGGTAACACCCCCCGTCCCCGCTGTTGGGGGCACAAAAAGGAGAACCCCGATGGGCTACAAGGTCGTCGTCGCGGGTGCCACGGGCAACGTGGGCCGCGAAATGCTGAACATCCTGGCGGAACGTGAGTTCCCGGTGGACGAGATCACCGCACTTGCCTCGCGCAGGTCGCTGGGCACCGAGGTCAGCTTTGGCGACAAGACCTTGAAATGCAAGGATCTGGACACCTTCGATTTCACCGGTTGGGACATCGCCCTTTTCGCCATCGGGTCAGATGCGACCAAGATCTACGCGCCCAAAGCGGCGGCCGCAGGTTGCATCGTGATCGATAACTCGTCGCTTTACCGCTATGACCCCGACGTGCCGCTGATCGTGCCGGAAGTGAACGCGCATGCCATCATGGGCTATGCCAAGAAGAACATCATCGCCAACCCGAATTGTTCCACCGCGCAGATGGTGGTGGCCCTGAAACCGCTGCACGACCGCGCCACGATCAAGCGTGTCGTCGTGGCGACCTACCAGTCGGTTTCTGGCGCAGGCAAGGAAGGCATGGACGAGCTTTGGGATCAGACCAAGGCCGTCTACAACCCGGTGCAAGAGGTTCCGCCGCGCAAGTTCCAAAAGCAGATCGCCTTCAACGTGATCCCGCAGATCGACGTTTTCCTGGACAGTGGCGAGACCAAGGAAGAATGGAAAATGGTCGCCGAGACCAAGAAGATCCTTGATCCGAAGATCAAGGTCACCGCGACCTGCGTCCGGGTGCCGGTCTTCGTCGGCCATTCCGAAGCGATCAACATCGAGTTTGAAGAGTTCCTCGACTGGCAGGAAGCGCAAGACATCCTGCGCGAGGCCCCGGGGATCATGCTGATCGACAAGCGCGAACCCGGTGGCTACATCACCCCCATCGAATGCGTGGGTGAATACGCGACCTATGTCAGCCGCGTGCGGCAGGACAGCACCATCGACAACGGTCTGTCGCTGTGGTGCGTGTCAGACAACCTGCGCAAGGGGGCAGCCCTGAACGCGGTGCAGATTGCCGAACTTCTGGGCCAAAAGGTCCTGAAGAAGGGCTGATCCGATCCGCAGGTGGCCTTATGCCGCCTGCGCCACCACCCTGCGTTCGCGGATCGGCAGGTGGATGATCGCCGAAAACGCCCCGACGCCAACCCCGATCCACCAGACCAGCGTGTAATCTCCGTTCAGGTCATAAAACCGGCCCCCCAGCCAGACGCCCAGAAAACTGCCGATCTGGTGGCTTAGAAACACAAAGCCATAGAGCGTGCCCATATAGCGCACCCCATAGATCTGCGCGACCAGCCCGCTGGTCAAAGGCACCGTCGCCAGCCACATCGCCCCCATCGCGGCAGAATAGATCAACACGGTCGTCGCGGTCATCGGCAGCAGGATGAACAAAGCCGACGCGATGGTGCGCCCGGTATAGATCGCCGCCAGCAGGTATTTCTTCTGGAAACGCCCGCCCAGCCAGCCCGACAGCACCGACCCGCCGATATTGGCAATCCCGATCACCGCAATCGCCGCAGCCCCAAGCGCCGAGGTTGTGGTGATCCCCATGCCCGCAAGCATGCCACCGGGATCAATCGGGCCGCACACCTCGGTTATGAACGCCGGGAAATGCGCGGTGATAAAGCCAAGCTGATAGCCGCACGAGAAAAAACCAAGGAATATCAACGCATAAGACGGATCGCGAAAAGCGCGCGAGACGACGGTCAGCATCGGCTCGTCCAGGGTGGTCTTGGCCGTGGCTTTTTCCGGCGCGCGCAGCAACGGCAGAGCCAAGAGCGCCGACACGATCACCCCGGCAAAGATCAGGAACACGGTCTGCCAACTGTAACTTTGCATCAGAAATTCAGCCGAGGGCGGCCCGATCACCTGCCCCGCCGACCCGATGGCCGACCCGATGCCCAGGGTCAGGCTGCGCTTTTCCGGGCTTGCAGCACGGCCGATCAACGGCAGGATGACCCCGAACCCGGTGCCCGCGATGCCAAAGCCGACCATGATCGCCAATGCCTGATGCTGGCCGGGGGTGATGGCATAAGAGGTCAGAACCAGCCCCAAAGCATATAGCAGCGCGCCGATGATGATGGTCTTGCGATCGCCAAAACGCTCGCCAAAGGCCGAGAACATCGGCTGGCCGATGCCCCAGGCCAGATTCTGGATCGCGATAGCCATGGAAAAATCCGACCGGGGCCAGCCGAATTCGGTCGCGACAGGGATCTGGAACACGCCGAAACTGGCGCGGATCGCGAAGGACAGCATCAGGATCATGCAGCCGCCAAGCAGGACGGGGGTGAAAATGGACGATCTTGCCATGGCGGACTCCGGTCGGGTGGCCTGACTTGTGCTGGCGCCAATGCCGGGGGTCAACCACGATATTGTGCCGGGTACAGGACGGAATCCGACGCTGCAGCCGCACCAAAGACCGTTGCCAAACTGCCGCAGATCACCAATTCTCCGGCCAAAACCGCAGCTAAAACCGCTTTGGTCTTCCTTCAACGTCGCAGCCAAGTTATGCGCTAACAAGGTGAACGCTGGAGGCCCGGATGACGGAGTGGTGGCGCGGCGCGGTGACCTATCAGGTTTATCCGCGGTCGTTTCAGGACAGCAACGGCGACGGCGTCGGTGACCTGCCCGGCATCACCGCGCGACTTTCGTATCTGGCCGATCTGGGCGTGGAAGTGGTCTGGCTTTCGCCCTACTTCAAAAGCCCGATGAAGGACATGGGCTATGACGTCAGCGATTATTGCGACGTCGACCCGGTTTTCGGCACCCTTGCCGATTTTGACGCGCTGTTAACCCGCGCACATGATCTGGGGCTGAAGGTGATAATCGATCAGGTCCTTAGCCACAGTTCCGACCTGCACCCTGCCTTTGTTGAAAGTCGCATCAACCAGACCAACCCAAAGGCCAACTGGTATGTCTGGGCCGATCCCAAGCCCGACGGCAGCCCTCCATCCAACTGGCTTTCAGTGTTTGGGGGATCGGCCTGGGCCTGGGATGCACGGCGTAAGCAGTATTATCTGCACAATTTCCTGACCAGCCAGCCGGACCTGAACTACCATAATCCGGATGTTCAGGACTGGGCGCTGGATAACTTGCGCTTCTGGCTGGACCGGGGGGTGGACGGGTTCCGCTTTGACACCGTCAACTACTTTTTTCACGACCCCCTGTTGCGCAGCAACCCAGCGGACCACCGCAACAAGCTTGAGGCCGAGGGCAATCCCTACGGCATGCAATACCACCTCTATGACAAGAACCAGCCCGAGAACCTGCACTGGATGGAACGGATCCGGGTGCTTCTGGACGAATACGGTGCTGCCAGCGTCGGCGAGATGGGCGAAAGCCACCATGCGATCCGGATGATGGGCGACTACACCGCGCCGGGTCGGCTGCATCAGTGCTACAGCTTTGAATTCATGGGATATGAATACTCGGCCGGGCTATTCCGCGACCGGATCGAAAGCTTCTTCAAGGGTGCGCCAAAGGGCTGGCCGATGTGGGCGTTTTCAAACCATGATGTCGTCCGCCATGTCAGCCGCTGGCAAAAGCATGGGTTGACGCCTGATGCGGTGGCAAAGCAGACCGGGGCGCTTTTGCTGGCGCTTGAAGGCTCGGTCTGCCTGTGGGAGGCTGAGGAACTGGGCCAGACCGATACCGAACTGGCGCTTGAGGAACTGACCGATCCGCAAGGCATCAACTTCTGGCCGGAACCGATCGGCCGCGACAACACCCGCACGCCCATGGTCTGGGACGCGTCCCCCCATGGCGGCTTTTCGACCGTCACGCCCTGGCTGCCGGTAAAGCCGGAACAGGCCGCGCGGCATGTGGCCGGACAGACTGGCGTGCCGGGGTCGGTTCTGGAAAGCTACCGGGCGATGCTGGCGTTCCGGCGGGCGGAACCGGCGCTGCGGACCGGGCGGACGCGGTTTTTGGACCTTGCCGAGCCGGTTCTGGGCTTTGTGCGCGGCGAAGGACAGGGTGCGATCCTGTGCCTGTTCAACCTGTCGCCCGTCGCGTTGAGCGTCTCGGTGTCAGGGGCTGGGGTGTTGACAGGCCCGTCGCAGGCTGCGTCCCTTGCAGACGGGCGGCTGGATCTGGGTCCGAACGGGGTAGCCTTTCTGACGGTGACCGGTGTGGCCACGGTCGGCAATCTGGCTTCGTAATCAAACGATGGGCATCTAAAATTTTTCGTCGAAAAATTTTAGATTTGCGCCGGGTCACAGTTCAAACCAGTGAACCCCCGCAGGTGGAATGGTCACCCCGCCCCATTCGGCCGGCACCGCGTTGTAGTTGAACAAGAACCGGTGCGTATCCGTGTCGCGGCGGCGCAGGCCTTCGGGCAGGGGATCGGTCTCGATCCCTTCGGCAGCACAAGCGCGCTGCAGGATGCGGGTCAAGGCCACCTCATCCGGCCAACCGGCCAGATAGTGCAGCTTGCCCGATGCCGATGACATCAGCGCCGGCCAGCCGTCTTCGGCCGCCTCGGTCACCACCGCGGACCCCTCAAGCTTTTCGCGCCAGTTCAGGAAATGCCCGCCCTCTGCCAAGGGCACCGGCACGTCCGGTGGCAGGCTTTCAACCCGGATCACCTTGGCATCAAGGCCGGAAAGGTTGGGCGGCAACGGCACCGGGATCGCGAAATCCGGGGTTTTGGAATTGGTCCGGGGGCCAAGCAACGCGGAGCCTTTGTGCGCGGCCAGCGCGGCTTTCAGCGCGTCGGACAGGGTGAACAGGCCCGGAGCCAGCACCAGCCGGTAGGCCGACAGATCGATGGTATCCGGCGGCAGGATATCGACGTTCAGACCCAGACGGCGCAACCCCTTGTAGATGTGAAAACACAGCCAGAAATAGCTGAAGCTGCGGCCCTGTGGCTGAATCTCCCAAGCCCAGTCCGACGCATAGTCGAAGATCAGCGCAACATCGGCGCGAGCGGTGCCAACATCCGGCATCTCGGCCAGTTCCTGCGCCACAGACTCAGCTTCGTCAAAGGCCTGCGCCGGAACGCTGTCGGGACGCAGCAGGCCCGCGTGCATCTGTTCTTGCGCAAAGGGCGCCTGACGCCAGCGGAAATAGCAGACCGCTTCGGCCCCATGGGCAAACGCCTCCCAGGCCCAAAGCCGGGCCATGCCGGGCAAGGGATCGGGGTTGTAGGGCGCCCAGTTCACCGGACCGGGCTGCTGCTCCATGATCCACCAGCGTCCCCGGCCAACGGCGCGGTAAAGGTCGTGGTGGAAGGCCTGAAAGTCGGGATCACCCTGCCGGACAAACCGGCGCTTGTGGTCCGGCTCAGCGGGCACGCGATCTGAGAGGAACCCCAGCGGATAGCTGTCCCAGGCCGCGATATCCAGATCGGCACCGGTGGCGAAATGGTCGAACTCGGTCACCGCACCCATATAGTTGTGCGATATCGGTGCGGGCGAGTGTTTGCGGATGATATCGACCTGCAGGCGGTTGAAGCTTGCCACCTCGTCACTGGCAAAACGGCGGAAGTCCATGACATGGCTGGGGTTCGGCTCGGTCACCGTCAGGTTCGGCAGGCCGATCTCGCTGAAGTCGCGGTATTCCATCGACCAGAAAACGTTGCCCCAGGCGCGGTTCAGCGCATCTGGCGACTGATAGCGCTGTGCCAACCAATCGCGGAACGCGGTCTTCGCGGCCTCGGAATAGGACAGCGTGGTCCCGTGGCAGGCATATTCGTTGTCGGTCTGCCAGGCCGCGACTGCTGGGTTCTTGCCATAGCGTTCAGCCAGCGCCGTCACGATTTTCGCGCATTCGCTCCGGTAGCCGCGGTGCGAAAAGCAATAGTGTCGGCGCGAGCCGAAACCGCGCGCCTTGCCGTCCTTGTCCAGCGCCAGCATGTCGGGATGCCGGTCCAGCATCCAGCGCGGCGGCGTCGCGGTCGGGGTGCCAAGCACGACTTTCAGGCCTCTGGAGCCCAGTGCCTCGATCGCGCGGTCTAGCCAGCCCCAGTCATATTTACCCGGCTCGGGTTCCATCCGGCTCCAGGCGAATTCGCCGATCCGGACCCAGGTCAGGCCCAGCGCTGCCATGCGGGCGGCGTCTTCGGCCCACTGTGCCTCAGGCCAGTGTTCAGGATAGTAGCAGACACCCAAAGTGCGTTTCATGGAAGAACCCGATGCTCGGCCAGTCCGGTCGCGACGCCGGGGGCCATGAAAGTCATACCGGCATTGGGATGGGCGGCGCGGGCGGCGGCGTCCATATGCTCCAGCGCGGTGGTGCAGAAAAGCGTGGTCAGCCCCGGCCCACCAAAGGCCGGACACGAGGTGTGAGGGGCGTCAAACGCCACATGGCGTACCAAACTGCCATCCGGCGCAAAGGCCGAAACCCGGCCCGCGCCCCACTGGGCCTGCCACAACAGACCCGATGCGTCGAAAACCGCCCCGTCAGGACCCGGGGCATCACGGCCAAAGTCAAGGAAGACCTGCGGCTCGCCCTTCGGCCAGCCTTCAGTATCCAGTGCCACGCGCATCACCCGCTTGGTCATTGTGTCGGTGAAATGTGCAGTCTGGCCGTCAGGCGTAAAACAGATCGCATTGGGAATGGTGATCCCGCCATACAGCTTGCGCAATTCACCCCGGTAGTAGCGATAGATCGCCCCTGCCCCAGCCTCGGCCTTCTTGCCCATCGTCCCGATCCAGAAGCCGCCTTGCCGGTCGGCGCGGCCATCGTTCGACCGGGTCGCACGGTTGTCGGCCTCCAGCTCGACAAGGGTCTGGGTTTCCTCGGTCTCGACATCGAACAGGAAAAGATCCCGCTCCCCCGCGATCAGCAGCATGTCGCGGTCGACCCATCCGGCGGCAGACACCAGTTCGGGAAACCGCCACTGGCGCTGCTCGCCCTTTTCGACCGACAGCATCCGATGGCCCAGGATATCAAACCAGAACAGTTGTTCACGAATGGGATGCCAAAGCGGACCTTCCCCCAATTCGCAAGGCCGGTGGTCGTAGATCATGGAAAGACCGCATCATAAGCCGCGACGATCTGAACAGCGCGAGAGTGTATCTCGGCAGTCGTCAGACCCGGTATGTAAACAGCCGTTCCAATACCAAAGCCATTCGCCCCGGCCTTTGCCCATTCGGCGAAATTGGACGGCCCGGCCCCGCCAACCGCATAGACTGCAAGGTCTTTTGGCAGGACTGCCCGGATCGCCTTCAGCCCATCAGGACCCAGCAGATTGCCGGGAAAAAGCTTCAACCCGGTGGCCCCCGCCTTGATCGCCGCAAAGCATTCGGTCGGTGTCATCACGCCAGGCCAGCTGGCCATGCCGGCTGCGCGTGTGGCGGCGATAACCTCGGGGTCGCAGTTGGGCGACACGACCAATGTGCCGCCCGCAGCCCGCACATTTGCCACCTGATCAACCGTAAGCACGGTTCCCGCGCCGATCTCGACATCAGAGGGCAAAGCGGCCACCATCGCCGCAATCGACGCAAAGGGATCTGGAGAATTCAGCGGCACCTCGATGCGACTGATCCCTGCCGACACCAGCGCGACCGCAGCGGCGGCGGCATCGGGCGGGGTGATGCCGCGCAGAATGGCGATAAGGTTGCGGTGGGTCATCGGGCAATCTCGGTCTGAGAAACCAGCGAAGCAAGCCCGGCAAGGGTGCAGTCGGTGGCGGAAAGATGTTGAGCATCAATGCCTTGGGCCGATAGTGCCCGGGCATAGGCAGCGGAAAGCTTTGCCGCGCCAATCAAAGTTATGCGCTGGCCAAGCCAGTAAGGTCGGGAGGCGGCAAGTTCAGTTCCAATAAGCAGCCCTGAAAGCCGCGACCGGGCCGAGGCCGGGCCAAGGCCGGAAATCAACCCCTCAGCCCGCAGCGAAAACAGCCGCGCACCGATACGGTCCGGCCGGGAAATCGCGTCGGAAACGCCAAGGTCAAAGGCAGCGTCGTCCCAACCTTCACCCTGCATCCCATGCCGCAGGACCGAGGTTTCGGACAATAGCGCGAACATCTCTCCGGTCATGAAGGTTTGGAAACTGACCACCTCACCGGCCGAAATCTGCGCCCATTTCGAATGGGTTCCCGGCAGGCAAAGCACGCCGTCATAGCCCGGCAGCAGGCGAAGGGCGCCAGCAATCTGCGTCTCCTCGCCGCGCATCACGTCGGCGGGGGCAGTCTGCTTCAGGCCCGGCGCGATGCGGATCAGGATCCGGGGATCGGTCGACGGGGCGGTAACTTGCGCCGCCGGGTCCAGCGGGGTGCAAGGCACCGCGCGATAGGGAGCCTCGCACCAGCCCTGACGACTGCCGACCATGCCGCAGGCGGCGACCAGCGTCTGACCTTTGCCAAGCCAGGGTGCGATCAGCCGAAGCAGGGCAGGCTCGAACTCGACGTGGGTAAGCTTGGCCATGCCCTCGTCTGATGTCGCTTCGGCAAGCACATTGCCATCCGCAGCCATCGCCCAGGCCCGCAGGTTGGACGTGCCCCAGTCGACGGCAATCCAGGCTGGTTCGATTTGTGAACCATCATTCATGAAGAGATGTAACCCCCGTCAAGGATCAGGGTCTGCGATGTCATCATCCGTGACAGATCGGAGGCCAGAAAGAGGACCGCGCCCGTGACATCTTCGGGTTCGATCGGATCGGGCAGGCACTGACGGTCCAGATGTGCGGCCAGACTTTCGGGGGTGACCCATAGCTCCTTTTGCCGGTCGGTCAGCACCCAGCCGGGTGCAATCGCGTTCACCCGGATGCGGTCCGGGCCAAATTCGCGGGCAAGGGTCCGGGTCAGACCGACAATTCCGGCATTTGCAGTGATGTAACTGGCATAACCTGCATCGGCCATCATGAAGCTGATCGACGAGAAGTTGATGATGCTGCCGCCCCCCGCCGCCTGCATGCCGGGGATCACGGCCTGACAGGCGAAGAAATATGAACGAAGGTTCACAGCTATCGACCAGTCCCAAAGATCCTCGTCCGTAGTCAGAGTATCGTGCCGCTTGTCGTTCGCCGCGTTATTCACCAGAACCGTGATCGGCCCATGCACCCTGCCTGCGGTCGACAGCGTCAACTGCAACTGATCGGTCACAGCGATATCGCAGGGCAGAAACAGCGGGCGGTTGCCGGTCGCTTCTTCCATCCGGTCACAGAACCCGCTGCCGTCCGAGCGTTGGCAGAACGCAACCTTGGCACCCTGCCGCAGAAAAGCTTCGGTCAGGGCCGCACCAATGCCCGAGCCACCGCCGGTGATGAAAACCGACTTCCCCTTAAGGTCCTGAAATATCGCTGCCATCTGCCCCTCACGCCGCTTTGCGGGGTCTTAGCCAATCCGGCATCCAGTCACCATGGGCGGCAATCAGGTCATCAACCAGCTTGCGTATCTGGCGCAGGTCCAATTCCGCCGCGGTATGAGGATCCAGCATCGCGGCATGGTAGATATGCTCGCGGTTCTCGGACATCAGCGCCGCAACCGTCAGCTCTTGAACGTTCACATTGGTCCGCATCAGCGCAATCAGCTGCGGCGGAATGTCGTTCACGGTGGTCGGCTGCAACCCGTTGGCATCGACCAAAGTCGGCACTTCGACCGCTGCCCCTTGCGGCAACTGAGGAATGAACCCCCGGTTTGGGACGTTGCCGTAGATCACCGAAGGCGTGCCAGTCACGACCGAGTTCATGATCGTCGCGGCATATTCATGAGTCGGCTTGACGATGATCTTGTCGGCTTTGCGGTATTCCTCGGCCTGCGCGGCCCAGCGGGCGATCTGCTCCTCGCAGCGGATCGGGTATTCGTCCAGCGGGATGCCGAAGGTTTCGATCAGGTCGGGGCGATGGGTCTTGATGAACCAAGGCACATATTCAGCGAAATGCTCGCTCGACTCGGTTACGAAATGGCCAAGGTGGGTCATTACCTCATAGCGCACCTTATTCGGGCAGCGTGGACTCGCGTGGCTTGGCTTCGGGATAGCACCCTTGGCATAGCCGTCATGCAGCGCCGGATAAAGGTCGCGATAAGACCCGTCGGGCTGACGCGCCTCGAAGTTCAGGTAGAAGGCCATGTGGTTGATGCCAGCGGCCCGATAGCGCAGGTGATCAACCGGAATATCCAGATCGCGGGCCAATTCCTCGGCGGTGCCTTGAACGGAGTGGCACAGACCGACCTGACGGATGTCGGGGAATCTGGCCCCAAGCGCCCAGGTATTGATGGCCATCGGGTTTACATATTGCAGCATGATCGCCTGCGGGCAGACGGCGCGCATGTCCTCGGCCAGTTTCCACAGATGCGGCACGGTGCGCAACCCGCGCATGATTCCACCGATGCCCAAGGTGTCGGCAATCGTCTGGCGCAGGCCGACCTTGTTTGGCAGGTCGAAATCGGTGACCGTGCAGGGCTTGTAGCCGCCGATCTGGAAAGCGACGATCACGAAATCCGCCCCGGCAATCGCGCGGCGTTGGTCCATATGGGTTTCCACCGTGGCCGGCACGCCCAGCGAGGCGACCATCTTGCGGGCCACCAATTCGCTTTCCTCCAGCCGCTTCTTGTCGATGTCCATCAGCGCGATCTTTGCACCCGACAAAGCAGGCATCGACAGCGCATCCCCAATCAGGTTTTTCATAAAGACGGTCGAACCCGCCCCGATGAAGGCAATTTTGGTCACTTAACAGCTCCGAGAGTAAGGCCCGCGATGAAGTGCTTCTGCATCAGGAAGAACATCGCCACGGGCGGAAGGGCGGCAAGGATCGACCCTGCCGAAACAAGATGCCACTGGGCAATCCACTGACCATTAAGAGACGACAGTCCTGCCGTGATCGGCTGGCTGTCCACGCCTTGGGTCAGGACGGTGGCCCAGAAGAAGTCGTTCCAGATGAAGGTGAAGACCAGGACCGACAGCGCCGCAATGGCCGGGCGCATCAGGGGCAAGACGATGAACCAGAAAATGCGCCATTCGGCGACGCCTTCGACGCGGGCGGCTTCGACCAGTTCGAACGGCAGGGCCTTGATGAAGTTGCGCATGAAAAGGGTGCAGAACCCGGTCTGGAACGCAATATGGAACAGCGCCAACCCATACCAGGTGTCATACATGCCAAGCTGCAGCGTCATGTCGCGCACCGGCACCATCAGGATCTGGAACGGCACGAAGTTGCCGGCGACAAACATGAAGAAGATCAGGATATTGGCGCGGAACCCGTAAACCGCCAGCGCAAAGCCGGTCATCAACGACAGGCCCACAGCGCCGATCACGGTCGGGATCGTTACCCAAAGCGAGTTCAGCATATACTGCCCGATGGGCGTTTCGGTGAAGATGTAGACGTAGTTTTCCCAGGCGATGCCCGAGGGCATGCCAAAATAGTTACCCTGCGCCAGATCGGACGCGGGCCGCAGCGAGGTCAGCGCCACGCCAAGCAGGGGGAAAAGCCAAAGCACCAGCGCGATCGGCAGGGCGATGGTGTAAAGCCACTGTGCGCCAGTGCTGGCCTGTTGGATAGGACGGGGGAACATCT
>CAIXBE010000491.1 GCA_903917595.1 uncultured Rhodobacterales bacterium | reverse complement strand
GGAAATTCAATCCGGATGTCTCAAGGACTTTTTTCCGGTTCCATTTCTGAATCAGCCAACCGAGTGACGCCTAGCCATCGGGCCAAAGCCGACCATCTCAAGAAAGAAACGCCTGCACTGAGTGCTGCACTGCAGTTAGCCTTCCAAGGCCTAGCCTGGGATGTGGCCGGTGAAGCGTTTCTTGCCGGGGATTTCTCACGGCTAGATACCGGACAGAGACTTCTGATCGCCAAGTTGCGAAAGTCGATGGAACTCGACGCCTTCGCGCTGATCAAAGGACTTCACCCCACACTCGTCGCGCTTGCTTTGATAGCAAATATTACTGAGGACCGGCTGGCGTTGCGGTTCACCCGCCGTGTGTTCCAGAGCATGCCGGAGTCGGACTGGGCAGAATTGAAGCTGCCGGGCGCGGGCAAAGACACAAGGGGGAGAATCTGATGAATGACGCTGCGCCAAAGCTCCTCATCCACGTGCCTCATTCATCTACCAAAATCCCTGACGATGTGTGGCAAGAGTTCGTTGTGCCCCGCGATGCGGTTGAGAATGAAGCTCTTGAGTCTGCCGATCTTTATACAAACGCGATGGCGCGGCAGGCTTGGCCGTCAGCAGACATTCTTGAGGCCCAAGTTTCTCGGATCGTCATCGACGTGGAGCGCTACGATGACGATAGCAAGGAAGAGATGGCCGCAGCTGGCCGCGGAGTCCTCTACACCCGCGATCACCGAGCACGAACGATCCGTCAGGATGTGACTGTGTCACGAAGAGACGGGCTGCTGGAACGGTATTACAGGCCACATTGGGCACGCCTACGATCGCTGGCGGCTGACGCAAACCTCGTCGATCTTCACACCTATCCCGTGGAACCGTGGCCAATCGAGCGTCATACACATGTTTCTCGCCCCGAAATAGACCTCGGTTTTAGTGATGGGCTGACACCTCCAGCATGGGTCGATGCGCTGACGGATCACTTTCGGCGGCATGACTATGAAGTAGGGCACAACACCCCGTACGTCGGGGTGATCGATGCTGGCGCCAAGGCTGCCGTGATGATCGAAATACGTCGCGATATCGTGGGCACCCCCGGGGCGGATCCCAAGTGGCGACGTTTGATTGCCGCGCTCTCAACCATGCCAATTGGAGAGTGAACGATGGCCAAAATTGCTGAGAGCAAGAGTGAGATCGCGTACACCGGACCATTCGCGGAAGACCTGAAGTCGTTTTCAGCGCCTAGGAGTTGGACGAAAGAAAAGTCCGACGCATTCTCAACGTTGATGGAAGACCTGAACGCTGCAGGTTACCGAAACTTCAGCAGCAGTGTGAATACCATTGGCCTCCAGCGTAAGGGTCAATCGGCGATCTACCTTGTCCCGACTGGGCAGCGTGGAGCGCTCGCGGCGTGTTCGGGAAAGCATGTTCACATCGTTTGCGTTGATCGCACCGACAACTACTCAGGGCGAATCTTTGCCTTTGCTGAAGTGTCAGACGTGGGTCGACTCATCCTCGATGAATACAAAGAGGGAAAGTAAGCGACATAGTTTAGGGCATCGGAACCAACCGCGTCAGTCTCTACGCCGATACAAAAGCCTAATAGCCAGAACGCTTGTCAAGAAAAACGTACCTGGCAACCCGCCAGACCTCTCTGCCTCAATTCAGAAACTGAAAACAGCGTCCCTGAAATCAGGGGAAAACTGTTTTCATAAATATCATGAGACCATCACTTGGAAGATGAACAAAATGATAGCGGTTCACTGCAGTCGCATGACCGAGTTGACTTGGACCCTCACCCAAGCAGTGAAGGCGAAGGCATGACAGATTTTGAAGCGATTGTTGAAGCTTTGAAGGACCTTACTTCTCTGCATCAGGGGGAAGAGCGGCTTGCCCACGTGCAGCAGCTTTCAGGATCTCAATTTCTTGATCTGTTAGACGATTGTAGAACTCAACTAGCTCAACTCGGGCTGACAATGACGTCTCGCCCAGAAAGTGATCCAGAGTGACCCCAAAGAATTTTGCTACTGCCCGCGCATCGTCAACATTGGTCGAAGCCAGAGGCCGCTGCCGTAATTTCTTGAGCTGATCATATGACACGCCAGAGCCCACCGCGACCTTCGACAGCGGCAGCCCAGTTTCTTCCAAGGCATCCAACAGTGCAGAACGAAAGGTCTTGGCCATGCGCACGCCTTAATCCAAAAATATGGAAATATACAGACGACAAAAGTCTCCTACCCGCGTGGGCGTTCGTGGCATTCCCCAGATCAACCAGTTCGAAGGCCCTGAGTTCCGCGGCGGCATGTCGCTTGTCAGTACCCTCCTCGCTGCGAACCACCGCCTTCAAACGCGACGCATTCGGTATATGACCGCAATCCTGACCCCGCCTAAACAACTCTAACCGCCATCCTGCGTGCCGGAGACCTCCTGCTATCAGGTTGCACCAAGCACCTCGGCAGCACGATGATCTGCGTCAACCTGCGTGTTCTGCGCTCGTGGCCTCAATCATCGTTGACCGGCTGGCGCTTCGTCAATCCGGCGATGCGGGCACAATACGGCACAGATTCAATACCCGAGACGGCTGAAAACGTGACCGAAGACTTTTCCATCAGCAGCGTCGACCAAGACATTTTTGCGCTCCGCTCGCACACGAAAGCTTCAAAGGCTCAAACCAATGGCCACCTCGCTTGGGAAATCAACGCCGTGACCATTTCCCAGCGAAAGGGCAGGCCGATCATCGTAACACATGACGAACATCCCCGTGCAACGAGCATCGAAGGCTTGGCACACCCTTCCGTCCAAGCGGCACAGTTACGGCCGGTAATTCAAGTGTCGTTAACGATGGCGCCGCAGCCCTTATCCTCGCTTCTGAAGCCGCCGCCAAGCCTCACGGGTTGACACCCATCGCGCAGATCCTTGGCGGTACGGCCGCAGGCGTTCGGCCGCGCACCATGGGCAACGGGCATGCCCCCGCCAGTGTCAAACTCATGAACCGATTGGGCCTTTGCCAAACAGACTTTGATGTGCTCGAACTCAAAGAGGCCTTCGCATCACAAGGACTTGCAACATTGCGCCAGCTTGGTACCGCGTATGATGACGCGCGCATAAATCCCAACGGCGGGGCCATTGCGCCCGGTCATCCTTTGGGCATGTCCGGCGCGCGAATTACCGGCACTGCGGCACTGCAACTCGCCCTGACCGATGGTACACGGTCGCTTTCCGCCTTCTGCATCGGCGTAGGGCAAGGGATCAGTATCGCACTTGAGCGAGTTGGTAGACTGCGATCCGGGCGCACGAGAAGATTGGAATGATAGGCCCTATGAGCTTCGCGATCCATTCCAGAGGTCAGGCGCCAGTGCGGCAAGTCAGGTGGGTCAGCACGTATCAACTCCACGCCTCCCTTCTGCCCCAAGTCGGCAACTTCACCTCCCCCGTTTATCCGCCAGGGACCAGACCACCGACCCAATCGTCAGCAGCGCCCCGATCACCGGCTCGATATCGGAAGCATTGAGATAGCCCTTCGCGACCAGTGCGGTGCCCGCGACGGTCAGGATCTGGCGCACCAGCGCCAGGATTGCAGGTCTCAGCATGGTATTCTCCTGTCAGGCTTCATTGGTGGAGGTGGAGAAATCGTCCGGCGTCATCGTCGGCAGGCGCTGCAATCGCGGCGCCCAGGTTGCGGGCCAGCACGCGCCGATGAGGCGGGACTTGGCGATGCGGGCGATGGTGACGGCGTCGGACTGGTTGCCGCCAAGGACGTAGAAATGCGTGT
>CAIXBE010000490.1 GCA_903917595.1 uncultured Rhodobacterales bacterium | reverse complement strand
GGAGGTGCTGAAGCAGATATCCTCCACCGGCTATCTGCGCAAACGCCTGCCGCAGGAACTGATCGTCCTGCAAGGCGGCATGGGCGCAACCGCCCTTGCCAACGGCACCGACCCGGTGGCGACGCTGAACATGCTGATGCCTGAAACGCGGGTGTCAGAGGCGCGGATGTCGGGCTTCTCCGAGACCACCTCCAGCTTCGCCATCGGTGCGGTGACGACGACCGACGCCCGGTCCAAGGCCAAACTGCAGGGATACACCGGCGACAGCTGTAGCGAGTGCGGCAACTACACGATGGTCAGGAATGGCTCCTGCCTGAAGTGCAATTCTTGTGGCGGGACGACCGGGTGTAGCTGAGTTCAACCTGTCGCGAGAAACCAAAGCGGCGGGAGCGATCCCGCCGTTTCGTGTTTTCTGTTTGAAACTTGCGTTACATCAACCTTCGCGGAAGGCGCCGGGTGCTACTTTCAATCATCATTGTGGAGATTGCCGTGTTTTTTACTAAATTTGCCAAGATTGTCGCGTGGCTAATCTTTCTAGGCAGCGCCACTAAGGTCATCATAGCGATCAGCGTTGCACTGATTGACGACCCCGAGGCGCGGAAACTTGCTGTTGAACAATACCTGGGAAGCAGCGGGCGCACGACCGGGCAATATATTGACCATGCGTCGCTCCATTTGCTGATTGGCCTCGCCTTGGGCACACTCGCCGAAATCAGTCAGTCGCTGCAGGAAGCCTTTCGTGCAAAGTTGCCGGGCAAAGCGGACACCCCCGAAACCCAGCATAGAGAGTAAAGGCAGACACGTTAAACCTTGATTCAAATTGCGCTTTCTCTTCTCGAAATATCCCACGGGGGTCCGGGGGTGTGAAACCCCCAGGGCGGCCCGCCACCAAACCGTTAACACCACCCTAACGGGCCCCGGTAACCCCCTGAAATCCCACAAAACCCGGAATCTGTCCACTGTGGACAGCTCAACGGTTTGACCCCGCCCCCCCCAGCCGCTACCATCCTCCCATGAAATCCGACCCCACTCAGGCCCTTCGGGACACCGGCGTCCGCGTGACCCGCCAGCGCGAGGCGCTGCTCAAGGTATTGACCCAGGCCGATGATCACCCCGACGCGGCCGAACTGCACCGCCGCGCCCGAACCCTAGACGATAGCCTGTCGCTGGCCACCGTCTACCGGACCCTGTCAGTGTTGGAGCGCGAAGGCGTGGTCCTGCGGCTGGCGCTGGAAAACGGCGGCGCGCGGTATGAGGTGGCGGATGCCCCGCATCACGACCACATCGTCGATCTCGACACCGGGTTGATCACCGAATTCCGGTCAGAAAAGATCGAGCAGCTCCAGCGCGAAATCGCCGCCGAGCTTGGTTATGACATCATCCACCACCGGATGGAGCTTTACTGCCGAAAGAAGCCCTAACAGGTCCGCAGCAGTCTCAACGCATCATAGATCGCGGCATGGGTGTTGCGCGCCTCGATCGCGTCGCCGATCCGGTAAAGCTGGAACCCCGCGCTTTCCGAAGGTTGCGCCCGCCCGTCGATCAGCGCGTCATAATCGACCGCCCCCTTATTGGCCGACGCGGGCCGCAGTGCGTGGTAAAGGTCGGCATTCGGCCGGGTGCCGTGGTTTACCACCACCTGGTCGAAATGCCGTTCGATCCCAAGGTCCATATAGTCCGACCCGATCATTGCCTTCAGCCGGTTGCCGTCTCGGGCGACACCGGACAGGCGGTAAGTCACTGTAAAGGTCACCTTTTTATCCTGCAGTGCCCGCATATAGGGCACCAGGTTCATCCCCATCACTTCAGGGGCAAAGCTGCGGTCGGGGGTCATCACCTCGACGGTCGAGCCTGCCTCGGCCAGCGCCTGCGCCGCCTGCAAGGCGGTATGGTCGCCCGCGTCATCAAACAGCAGCACGTTCGTTCCCGGCTTCACATCGCCTGACAGAATGTCCCAGGCCGACACAGTCAGGTCATTGCCAAATTGCAGGATGTCCTTTTGCGGCAAACCACCCGTTGCGACGATGACCACATTCGGCTGTTCCACAAGGATATCATCAGCTTCCGCCCATGTGTTAAAGCGAAGATCAACCCCCAGCCGCGTGCATTGCGCCACCCGCCAGTCGATGATCCCGATCATCTCGCGGCGTCTTTTGGTCCGCGCGGTCAGCAGGATCTGGCCCCCGGCCTCCGCCGCCGCCTCGAACAGCACCACCCGGTGCCCGCGTTCCGCTGCCACCCGCGCCGCCTCTAGGCCCGCTGGGCCGGCCCCAACCACCACCACCTTTTTCGGCACATCAGCCCGGGCGATGGCATGGGGCTGCGTCTCCTCGCGCCCTGTCGAAGGGTTGTGGATGCACAAGGCCATGCCGCCCTGATAAATCCTGTCAAGACAATAGGTTGCGCCGACACATGGACGTATCTCCGCCTCGCGCCCCTCGATGATCTTGCGCACGATATGGGGGTCGGCCATGTGCGCGCGGGTCATGCCCACCATGTCCAGCTGCCCCGAGGACACCGCATAGCGCGCCGTTGCCACATCGGCGATCCGGGCGGCATGGAAGGTCGGCAAGCCCACTTCGGCCCGCAGACGCCCCGCAAGGTCAAGGTGCGGCGAGGCGCGCATGCCCTGCACCGGGATCATGTCGGTCATTGCCGGGTCGGTGTGGATGCGCCCCCGGTTGATGTTCAGATAGTCGACCTGACCCGATGCCTTGAAGGCATGGCCCATCGCAATGCCCATTTCCTCGGTGATGCCGCCCTTTTCGGCCTCATCCGGCGCATAGCGCACCCCGACGATGAAATCCTTGCCCACCCGTTCGCGCACCGCCGCAATGATCTCCAGCGTCAGCCGCATCCGGTTTTCCATTGTCGCACCACCGTAGGGCCCGTCCATGTGGTTGGTCAGGGGCGAGATCACCTGATCCAGCAAATGCCCGTGGGTCATGATCTCGACCCCGTCAACGCCCGCTTGATGCATTCTCTCAGCTGCGTCGGCAAAGTCCTTGATGACGCGTGGAATATCCCAGTCTTCCATCAGCTTCGGGAAAGCCCGGTGCGCAGGTTCACGGTCTTGGGTCGGTGCGACCACCGGCAGCCAGTCGCCCTTGTCCCAGCGCGTGCGGCGGCCAAGGTGGGACAGCTGGATCATCACCGCAGCACCCGCCTCGTGGCAGTCGTCGGTCAGGCGACGCATCCAGGGCACCACCTCGTCCTTCCAGACGAGCAGGTTGGAAAACACCGGCGGGCTGTCGCGGCTGACGGACGCCGAACCTGCGGTCATCACCATAGCCACACCCGCTTTTGCCCGTTCAAGGTGGTAAAGCCGGTAGCGGTCCTTGGGCATGCCATCGTCGCCATAGGCCGGCTCGTGGCTGGTCGTCATGATCCGGTTGCGAAGGGTAAGGTGTTTCAGCTGGTAGGGCTGCAACAGGGGGTCAGTGGACATGATCGGCACCTTCATGAGGATTGCAACAAGGTTAGGACCGGCCCGTCTAGCGCTCAAGCTCAAAATTGACACATGTGTCGAGTTTCTGCGGGCTTGTCCCGGCACGCCCTCAAGGCCTAAGGTCAGGGGATGAACATTGGCCGAAATGACCGTGGCTGGCGTGGCACGCCCGATGTGTGGCTGGATGCGGCTTACAGCATGCTGGTCGACGCTGGGGTCGAGGCGGTCAAGGTCATGCCGCTGGCCGAAAGGCTGGGCCTGTCGCGCACGTCGTTCTACTGGCACTTCGCGGATCGTGAGGCCTTGCTGGCAGGACTGGTCGATCGTTGGCGCCAGCAGAACACCGGCAATCTGGTCGCGCGCTGCGAGGCCCCGGCCGCCACCATTGCCGAGGCGATGCTGAACCTGATCGACTGCTGGGTCGATCAGACACTGTTCGACAGTCGGCTGGAATTTGCGATGCGGACCTGGTCACTGACCGCTCCCGATGTGGCCGCAGCGATGGCCGAAGCCGATACTGCAAGAGCGGCGGCGATCACCGATCTTTTCCGCCGCTTCGGCTATGACGCGACCGAGGCCGAGACCCGGGCGTGGACGCTGTATCTGACGCAAGTAGGCTATATTGCGGTTCGCTCGGATGAAAGCTTTGCGGTGCGGTTGGGTCGCATCCCGGCCTATGTGCTGACCTTTTCCGGTCAGGCCCCGACCGGGGCCGAGGTGGCCGCCTTTCGCTCGCGGCACGCCTTCAGGTTAGACGCTGCAACAGGGCCATAAGCTGGCGGGCCTCGTCGGCGCTTAGCGGCGATGTCGTCGCGGCCGATACCTCCAGCGCGGTCGCGGCCCTTTCGACAAAAAGCGCCGCCCCGGTGTCGGTCAGGGTCACGGTCAGGCGGCGGCGGTCCTCCGGGTCGGCGGCGGTGGCGACCAGACCCAGCCGGGTCAGCCGGTCGACCACGCCCTTGATGGTGGCCGCATCCATCGCGACCGCCCGCCCAAGTTTGTTTTGCGACATGGCACCGGTTTCCGCCAATCGGGCCAACACGGCAAACTGGGTGGTGGTCACTTCGGGGATATGGGCGGCAAACAGCACCAGATGCCGCTGCGTCACGCGGCGCAGGACAAAGCCGATCTGGCCATCAAGGCGGTAGCTTTTGGCGTCGGTCATCGCTTTGCGATACGCGCGGAAAGGGGGCCGCGCAAGAGAGTTGACAGGACCGGGGCATGGACCGCACTCTTGTTGCTGTACAAACGAATTCGAGGATCAGCTTGACCGACTACGCCCGCCCCCAGACACTTGATCAGGCGCTGTCATTGCTGGCAGGCGGCGGCTGGAAGGTGCTGGGCGGTGGCACCGACCTTTACCCCAATGCCGGGACCCGATTGGCCGGGCGTGTGCTGGATTTGACGGCAGTTGCCGGGCTGTCGGGGATCACGGTCGATGACGATCTGAGGATCGGCGCGGCGACGACTTGGGCTGATCTTGCCGCCGCCGATTTGCCCCCGGCCTGTCGTGCCCTGCAGCAGGCATCGCTTCTGGTCGGAGGGCGTCAGGTCCAGAACGCCGGGACCATCGGTGGCAACCTGTGCAATGCCTCCCCCGCAGCCGACGGGGTTCCGGCGCTTGTGGTTCTGGACGCGGTGATCGAACTTTGTTCGGGTCAGGGGATGCGGCGACTGGACCTTGACGCGTTTTTGCTGGGGCCAAGGCAGACCGCGCTGCAGCCCGGTGAAATAGTGTCCGCTGTTATTATCCCAAAGGCATCCCTGCGCGGCCGGTCGGCCTTTGTCAAACTTGGCGCGCGGGCCCATCTGGTGATCTCGATTGCCATGGTTGCGGCGCGGCTGGAGGTGGACTCCGGGCGCATCGTGAGTGCCGCGATTGCGGTCGGGTCTTGCTCACCCGTCGCGGCGCGCTTGGCCTTGGTCGAAGCCGCGCTGACCGGTGCCCCTGTTGCCGAAGCGATGGACCGGGTGCGCGCGGTGGATGTCCACGCAGCCCTTGCCCCCATCGACGACGTGCGGGCGACGGCAGACTACCGGCGTCAGGCCGCGGTCGAACTGGTCCGCCATGCGGTTGCTGCGGCGCTGGCATGATCGCTTTTACCCTGAACGGCCAGCCCGCGACCGTCGACGCCCCGCCGACCGAACGCTTGTCCGAGGCCTTGCGCGAACGGCTGGGCAAGACCGGAACCAAGGTTGGTTGTGACGCGGGCGATTGCGGGGCCTGCACGGTGCTTCTGGACGGGGCGGTGGTTTGTGCCTGTCTGACGCCCGTGGCGCGCGTCGAAGGTCGCGCCGTCACCACGGTCGAGGGTGAGACCCCCGAACTCACCCGCCTGCGCGCCGCCTTTCACGCGCACGCAGCGGCGCAATGCGGCATCTGCACCCCCGGCATGCTGATGACCGCAGCCGAGCTTTTGACGCGCGTCGCCACCCCTTCACTTGCAGACGTAGAAACGGCGCTTGGCGGCGTTTTGTGCCGTTGCACCGGCTATCGCAGCATCATCGCGGCGGTGCTGGCGGCTGGGTCCGGGACCCTGGCATCTGAGGTCACCGGCAGCGTCGGGGCTGCCATCCCCCGCATCGACGGGGCGGCCAAGGTCGCTGGCGACAGTTTTGGGGCCGATGAGTGGCCTCCGGGTGCGCTGGTGGTCAAGGCGGTCCGCTCGCCACATGCCCATGCCGGTTTCCAGATCGGTGACCTGTCCGGCTTTCGCGCCCGCCCCGGCGTTGCCGCCATTTTCACCGCCGCCGACATTCCCGGCCGCAACGCCTATTCGGTGATCCCCGGCTTTGCCGATCAACCAGCTATCGCAGCAACTCCGGCCCGGTTCCGGGGCGAATGCGTGGCGCTGGTGGCTTTTGAGCCTTTGGCAGAGCCTGACCTGGCAGGCTTCCCCGTCGCCTGGACCCCGCTTGCCGCCCTGTCCACGCCCGAGGCTGCCGAAACCGGCACCCCCCTGCACGCCGACCGCCCCGGCAATCTTCTGATCCAGGGCCGCGTCCGCAAAGGCGATGCCGCCGCCGTACTGGCCAACAGCGCCCACGTCGTTTCAGGGGAGATGACCACCGGCTTTGTCGAACACGCCTATATCGAACCCGAAGCCGGTTCAGCCTGGATGGAGGGCGCAACCCTCGTCATCCGCGCCTGCACCCAAGCCCCCGGCATGGACCGCGACGATACGGCGGCGATCCTGGGTCTGCCGGTTGACCGGGTGGGGATCATCCCCTCGGCGGTCGGCGGAGGGTTCGGCTCCAAGCTTGACCTCTCGGTGCAACCTTTGATCGGTCTTGTGACGCTGAAAACCGGGCGGCCCTGCCGGATGATCTATTCCCGCCACGAAAGCATGATCTCGACCACCAAACGCCACCCGGCGGAAATGCGCGGCCGGATCGGTTGCGATGCCACCGGCCGGATCACAGGGATGGAGTTCGAGGGTCGTTTTGACACCGGCGCATATTCCAGTTGGGGCCCCACGGTGGCGAACCGGGTGCCGGTGCATGTGTCCGGCCCCTACCTGACCCCCCACATCGCCGCCCATGCTCGCGCGATCCACACCCACGGGCCGGTCGCGGGGGCGTTTCGCGGCTTTGGCGTGCCGCAGGCTGCGCTGTGGCAAGAGGTGTTGTACGACCGGCTGGCCGACAAGGCGGGTATCGACCGGTTGGAGTTCCGCATCCTGAACGCGCTGAGTGATGGCAATGCCTCGGCCACGGGCCAGGTCTTGCGCGCCGTCGGCATCCGCGATTGCCTCGCGGCGCTGCGCCCGCACTGGACCCGCGCGCTGGCGGATGCAAGGGGCAAGCCGGGGCGTGGGGTCGGCGTTGCGTCGTGCTGGTATGGCTGCGGCAACACGGCTTTGCCAAATCCGTCAACCATCCGCATCGGGCTGTCTCATGCGGGTGAGGTGATCCTGCATCAGGGTGCCACGGACCTTGGCCAAGGGTCGAACACGGTCATCGCCCAGATCGCGTCCGAGGCCCTTGGCCTGCCGCTGACCGCATTCCGCCTGATCGGGCCGGATACCGCATTGACCCCGGATGCCGGCAAAACCAGCGCCAGCCGCCAGACCTTTGTCACGGGCCGCGCGGCCAAGGCGGCGGGCGAGGCCCTGCGCGCCGACATCTTGCGCCGGGCAGGGGCAGGGGCGACGGCTGAACTGTCGCTGGAAGGCGCCGAAATCGTGGTGCGTGACGGGGATGCAACGACCCGCATCACTCTTGCGCAGCTTCCCCCGGATCCCCACGGCTACGCTCTGTCGCATGAGGCGCGCTACGATCCGCCGACCACCGCTTTGGATGCTGATGGGCAAGGTGCGCCCTACGCTGTCTACGGCTACGGCGCGCAACTGGTGGAACTTGCCGTCGATCAAGCGCTTGCCACCGTGCAGCTTGTCAAGATCACCGCTGCGCATGACGTGGGCCGCGCGATCAACCCGATGCTGGCGCGCGGCCAGATCGAAGGCGGCATCGCCCAAGGCATCGGCTTTGCGCTGATGGAGGAATACCTTCCCGGCTGGACCGAAAATCTGCACGACTACCTGATCCCGACTTTCGGCGACGTGCCCCCCATCGAAAGCCTTTTGATCGAGGTTCCAGATCCCGAAGGCCCCTACGGTGCCAAGGGTCTGGGCGAACATGTCCTGATCCCGACCGCCCCCGCGATTCTGAATGCGATCCGGCACGCCACCGGGGCCAACCTGACCCGCATTCCTGTCCTGCCCCACCGGCTTCTGGCGGCCATGAAGGTGCCGCAGTGACCCTACCCATTCTTCTGTTCCCAAGTATCCCGGGGGTCCGGGGGCTGGCCCCCGGTCGGTTGCCATATGTCTGACCCCTCCGAAAAGATCCGCTGCGACGCCTGCCCGGTGATGTGCTACATCGCCCCCGGCCAGACCGGGGCTTGCGACCGCTATGCCAATGAGGCCGGCCGGATAGTGCGCACCGACCCTCTGGTCTTGCTGTCGCATGCCGTGGCAAGCGGCGGGTCGGTCGTGCCCTTCGCGGCGCGGGACTGGGACGGCTCTCCCGTGCCAGCCGATGCCTTCGTGACCGGCATCGGGTCCGGTACCACCTATCCCGACTACAAGCCCGCGCCTTTCATTGTGGCCTCGCAGGTGGACGGCGCGGATATGGTGACGGTGGTGACCGAGGCGATCTTTTCCTATTGCGGCGTCAAGGTGAAGATTGACACCGACCGGTTCCTTGGCCCCGAAGGTGCCGTGATACGGGCCGGAGGCGAAGCCATCGGCCATGTGACTACCGCCGAATACGGGTCGCAGATGCTGTCATTGGGCGGGGTCGATCACCTGACCGGCGGCTCCAAAGCTGAGGGCCGGGTGGCCTCGGCCACGATGCTGGCGCTGTGCAACGGCGAAGCGGTCGAAGTTGCAATCGACGGCGGGTCGCGCGTGATCGTGCAGGCGGGGCAGGCACCGGTGGTGGATGGGCTGCGCGAACGGCGGATGCGCGTTGGCTGCGGGTCGGCGACCATCGGGATGTTTGCGGTCCAGTGGCAGGGGCTGGTCGACGAGGTGGTGGTGGTCGATGACCACATTACCGGTGTGGTCAGCGAGCATCAGGCCGGCAAGGTCATTGGCTGGGAACCCACAGGGATCAAGATCAAGGGTCACCGCTCCACCCCCGGGCGCTATTTCCGGGTGTCGGAACCGGGTTTGGGCTGGGGCGGCACCCGGCTGACCGACCCGCTGGAGATCTTGGGCGACTGGAACCCGAAAAAGGGCGCGCGGCCGGGGTTGCGGTTGTTGATGGTCTCCACCACCGGCGAGGAGTTCGCCTATTACACGCTGGATGACGCCTTGTGCCCGGTCCGCCAGGACCTGCCGCCGGCCCTGCGTCCGGCGGTCGCGCTGATTGCGGAAAACTGCGAGCCGTCGCTTTGCACCGCCTTGTTCGTCGGTGGCGCCGGAGGCAGCCTGCGGGCCGGGGTGACGACAAACCCGGTCCGGCTGACCCGGTCGGTGCAGGGAGGGGTGACGCGCCTGACCTCGGGCGGGGCAGAGTGCTTTGTCTGGCCGGGCGGCGGGATCACTTTCATGGTGGACGTGACCCGCCTGCCGAAGGGGGCGTTTGGCCAGGTGCCGACTCCGGCGCTGGTGGCCCCGCTGGAATTCACTTTGCCGCGCGACGCCTACCTTGCCATGGGCGGTCATGCCGGCGCGATCCGGTCGCTGGACCAGACCATGGCGGAGGGCGGCGAATACCCGACCGCAGCAAGGATCACGCCATGGCCCGCGCGGTGAAGGACACCCGTCAAAAGGAACAGCCGCGCGGGCGCGCGCGGCTGTGCGGTCCTGTCTCGCCTCTGGCCGTTCCGGCCAACCGGCTCGCAAGAGCCTCCGGCGGGAGTATTTTTGAAAGGAGCAAATCCGTAGGCGCGGTGGCGGCTTTGTTGCCGGGCGGGCGGCTTCATCTGCAGCACGGGCCGATTGACATCGTGGCCGAGGCGTTCGGGGAGGCGTCGGCCGTGCGGGAAGGCTGTGCGCGGGCGGCGGCACGGTTCGCCGGGGTGCTGGACGAACTGGTTGCCGAGTTGGGCGCCTTGAGGGTCGCAGGCGCGCCGGTGCAGGGTGACATTGCCCGGGTGATGGCGGCGGCAGTTCAGCCCTTTGCCCCCCGGTTCATCACGCCCATGGCCGCCGTCGCGGGGGCCGTGGCCGAAGCGGTGCTGGCCGCGATGACTGGCCAGGGGATCACCCGCGCCTATGCCAACAACGGCGGCGATATTGCCCTGTGGCTTGGCCCCGGAGAAAGCCTGACCTGTGCTCTTGCTGCAAGCGGAGGACAGCACCGCGCCACTATCCGGTCGGGTGATGTATCGCGTGGCATCGCGACCTCCGGCTGGCGGGGGCGCAGTTTTTCCTTGGGAATCGCGGATGCGGTCACCGTGCTGGCCCCCACGGCGGCGATAGCGGATGCGGCGGCCACGATGATCGCCAATGCGGTTGATCTGGACCATCCCGGCATTCTGCGCCGCCCGGCCTGTGACTTGAAACCCGACAGCGATCTGGACGACAGGCTGGTGACCGTTGCGGTGCCGAAACTGGAGGCCGCCGACCGCCGCGCGGCCTTGGGTTTGGGTCTGCAAGCGGCAGAAGACTTCCTTGCGCGCGGTCTGATTGCCGGGGCGGCGCTTCTCCTGCAGGGTGAAACGGTGCTGACCGGAACCATCCGGCTTGATGCCAATGAGGTGACAGATGACTGACTTCGCCCTGCGCAAGATCGTGCTCCAGATCGAGGAAACCCGGCATGAGGGCGGCCCTCTGGTCCTCCCGCCACCGGTGCGCGGTGCGATCTACGCCATCTGCCGCAACCCTTTCGAGGGTCGCTATGAACCCGATCTTCTTCCCGCGATGGAGGCGCTGAAACCGCTGGCGCTGGACCTGACCGACCGGCTGGTCGCAGCCCTTGGCGGGCGCGAGGGGCTGGACGCCTATGGCAAGGGCGCTTTGGTTGGTGAGGGCGGCGAGGCCGAGCATGGCGCGCTGTGGCATGTCGCTGGCGGCTACGGCATGCGTGAGCGGTTGGGGGAGTGCCGCGCCATCGTGCCCTCGGTGATGAAGATAGGCGGCATGGGGGCGACGCTGGACATCCCGCTTGGGCATCTGAGTGCCGCCTATGTCCGGTCGCGGTTCGATGCGATCACCGTCGCCTGTGCCGACGGGCCACGGGCGGGCGAGGTGCTGTTTGCGCTGGCCATGGCGCGGGGCGGGCGGATCCACTCGCGGATGGGGGGCCTGGAACTGGATCAGGTCAAGGGCGAGGACGGGTTGCGGTGACATCCGGCAGGGTCGGAAACCCGGGGACAGGCCGCGTGGCCGGGGTCGATGTCGGCGGCACCTTTACCGACCTGGTGATCTTTGATCCGGTCTCGGGCGCGGTGGAACTGGCCAAGGTGCCGACCACGCTGCCAAATCAGGCGGGCGGGGTGCTGGCGGCCTTTGCCTCCGTGGGCGCTGACCTGTCCGGGATTGACCTGATCGTGCATGGCACGACCACCACGACCAACGCGGTCCTTGAGCGGCGGTTGGCCAAGACCGGCCTGATCACGACGCAAGGGTTCCGCGATGTGCTGGAACTGGGTCGCCGCACCCGGCCGCAGGCCTACGGCATGC
Organism: uncultured Rhodobacterales bacterium; assembly: GCA_903917595.1. Classification (GTDB taxonomy): domain Bacteria; phylum Pseudomonadota; class Alphaproteobacteria; order Rhodobacterales; family Rhodobacteraceae; genus Tabrizicola; species Tabrizicola rara. The sequence goes on along the minus strand of CAIXBE010000490.1, from coordinate 509 downwards.
ATGGCAGCTTTGTCCCCGTCATCCCGCGCGATCTGCGGCTGGAAATTCCGGAAAGGATGGATGCAAGGGGCCGGGTGATCACGCCTTTGGACGAGGCGGCCTTGCGCGCCGCCGTGCAGGACTTGCGCGACAAGGGCTGCGAAAGTGTGGTGATCCATTTCCTGCACGCCTATGCCAACCCGGCGCATGAGGTGCGGGCGGGCGAGATTGCCGCAAGCCTATGGCCCAATGGATATATCACCCTTGGCCACGCGCTGTTGTCGGAAAGCCGCGAATACGAACGCGGGGTGACCGCGGCGGTCAATGCCAGCGTCCAGCCCTTGCTGGAACGCTATGTGGCAAGGCTGGCGGAGGAACTGGCCTCAAAGGGTTACCAGCGCGACCTGCTGGTGATGAACGGCAATGGTGGCATGGTCGCGGCTCGCGATGTCGGGCGTGAGGCGGTCAAGACGGTGATGTCCGGCCCGGCCTCGGGGGTGATGGCGGCGCTGGCCACCGGGCGGCGGGCG
>CAIXBE010000489.1 GCA_903917595.1 uncultured Rhodobacterales bacterium | reverse complement strand
TTACATCGAACGCTTCTACAACCCCCGCAGACGGCATTCAAAACTGGGCTACCTCAGCCCCATGGAGTTCGAGGCCCGCGCTATGCTAGCTTAACCTGATGTCCACGAAACCGGCAGCAGCTCAACACGCGGAACCTTTACCGGAACCGCACCGATCCCGGTCTGCACCTCGCGCTCGGGCAGATGACCGTGACGGACCAGACGGCGGCGACCAGACGCATCGGTCTGGCCCGAATGAGAGGCGAGAAACGTGTTCAACTCGGCCTCAACCGCCTGTGCGATCAACTGCCGCGCGCCCTGGCGCAGCAAATCTGTGAGCGGGTCGGCTGAGAATCCTTCTGGCGCGCGAAACGCGACAACCGTATCCTTCGTCATGTGGCATATCCTTTTCTCTGTGAGAACTGCGGCGCGTCAACAACGCCTTGATATGCCACCCAATCCCCCCGTCACCAACTTTCAGCTATAGCTCCATTTCCTGTCCGAGTAGCGCGCCAGTGGCAGCGGGGAAATACCCGAAAGCTCAGCTTCTGCCTCGGCCCCGTTTCCTCAGCCGGTCTGGAATAAATGTGCAATCTCGCGGCCCCTTTCAAACCGGCCAAGCCGGAAAGACCCGACTGACTCAAATTCTTCGGAGATCGGCACCGCGGGCGGGGGTCTGTCAACGGAGGTGAAGGTGCGGACGGCCTTCACTCCAGCTTCAGCACGACGCGCCCTACAATCCTGCCTTTCCGCATGTCGTCAAGCACCGCGTTGATCTCTTCGAGCGCCACTGTGCGAATAGTTGCCCTCACAAGACCGTTAGCGGCAAAGGCAATGGCCTCGTTGAGGTCCTGCCTACTGCCCACATTGGAGCCCCGCACCGTAAGCTCCCAGTTGGTGATGGCTGAAATCGAGGCGCGGATCTCGTCAGACTTACCACCGGGAAGACCGATATAGGCCACCGTTCCACCAGGGCGCAGCATCAGCAACGCCTGCTCGAAGGCTCGGCTCGCAACAGCGGTGACCACGGCCGCGTGGGTGCCGCCGATCTTCGTCTGGATTTCCGCCACGGGGTCGGTCATGGCCGCATTCACAACCATTTCGGCGCCGAGGGATTTCGCAAGGTCAAGTTTTTCATCGGACACGTCCACCGCCACTACGCGCAACCCCATGGCGCGGGCATATTGAATTGCGATATGGCCAAGCCCGCCGATGCCGACGAGAGCCACCCATTGCCCCGGACGCGCCTGCGTGCGTTTCAGTCCGCGATAGGTGGTGACACCTGCACACAGGATTGGCGCCATGGAATAGGGATCGCTGCCCTGGGGAAGCCAACCTACGAACGCCGCAGGCGCCACCAGATACTCGGCAAAGCCACCGGGCTTGGTGTAGCCGGTGGCCTCGGCGGACTTGCAGACCGTCTCCATCCCGGCCAGGCAGAATTCGCACTGCCCGCAGGACGAATACATCCAGGGCACCCCCACCTTGTCGCCGAGACGGAAGCCAGAAACCCCCGGGCCAATTCCGGCAACTGTTCCCGCCACCTCGTGGCCGGGAATCAACGGAAGCACCGGCGGCGGCGTCCAGTCGCCGCTCGCCGCATGAAGGTCGCTGTGGCAGACGCCGCAGGCAGTCACCCTAATAAGCAGGTCGCCATGGCCGGGTTCTGGAACCGGAACACGCTCGATCTTCAGCGGTTTTCCAAGTTCATGGAGAATGGCGGCCTTCATCATCTGAGTCATGGGAAGCTCCTCGAATGTATTGAACAGGTTCAGCCATCGGCCTGGTTTCGAAGCGGGACTGCCTCTGCGGGGCAGCCAGACAGGGGGCGGGTGCGTAAGGGTTCATCCCCTTCCGAACAGGGCCGAACCGGAGAGCACCGCTTCGGCCCAAGTCATCATTTCAGCAGTTCGGTCCAAATGGCCGTTGCGAACTCGCGAGCCTTTTCCGAGCAGTTGGGCAAGAACAGGCCCGCCGATTTCAGCTTTTCAGGGATCACGATTTCGGGCGCTGTCTTCATGGCTTCGGGCATGAAGGCGTCAGAGCCGGCGATGCCATTGCCGTAGCGGGCGAAACTCGACAGCATAGCGGCGTTTTCCGGTTGCATGATGAAGTCAAGGAACTTGTAGGCCTCGTCGACATTCTGCGCTTCAGACAACAGCATCACATTGTCCATCCAGATCAGATAGCCTTCCTTCGGATACCCGTAGGCAACCGTCGGATTGTTGATCCGCGCCCGCATCGTGTCGCCATTCCAGCTGGTGCTGGCGGCCCAGTCGTTGTTCGACAGCTTTTCCACCGCGCCATAGTCCATCGACGCCCAGTCCGGCTTGGCCGCCAGCAGACCGTCGCGTACCTTCTTCATCACCGCCGGGTCTTCCGAGCAGGTTTCCCCGCTATAGTAAAGCGTCGCAAGGCTGATCACGTCCATCATCTCGGGTAGGACGTTGATCTTGCCTTTCAACTCATCCGGGACATCAAGGAAAATGGCCGAAGTGTTGATGTCTCCCGAGTAGACAGCGGTGTTCACCGCCACGCCAAGCGTGCCCCATTGCCATGGCACCGACCACTTGCGCCCTTGATCCCAATCCGGGTTCTGCCAGACTGGTGCGATGTTCTTGTGGCTGGGCAGGCGTGACAGATCAAGTTCCCGCACCAGCCCTTTGTCGCGGTAGATAGGAACATAGTTTGCCGAGGGCACCACGAGATCGTAACCGTGCCCCCCGACCTCAACCTTCGCAAGGGCCGTGTCGTTGGAATCGTAATCCGTCACCGTCACCTTGATGCCAGTTTCGGCCTCGAACTTCGCAAGCAGTTCGGGGCTGGTGTAGTTGCCCCAGTTGTAAAGTTGAAGCTCGCCCTCGGCTGAGGCCAGAGTGGCTGAGGCCAGAAACAGGGCTGTCGTCAACAATGCTTCTTTCATGTTTTTCTTCCCTTTGGGAGACCAGTCAGCCTGACCGGCCCGAAACGGTTTCGCCCGCCGGGCGGGCGAAACCAGGTTCTCACTTCATCAGGTCGGTCCAGATCGCCGTCATGTATTCGCGCGACTTCTCCGAGCAGGTCGGCAGGAAATGACCGGCACTGCGGAACTCTTCCGGAATCACGACTTCCGGAGCGGTCTTCATGTCTTCAGGCATGAAGGGTTCGGACCCTGCAATCCCGTTGGCATAGCGCGCGAAAGCCGAAATCATTGCCGCATTCTCGGGCTGCATGATGAAATCGAGGAATTTGTAAGCTTCATCAACATTCTTGGCATCCTGCAGCAGCATCACGCTGTCCATCCACATGATAAAGCCTTCGCGCGGGTAGGCGTAAACAACATCGGGGTTCGCCAGCCGGATCCGCATGGACGAGCCGCTCCAGTTCATGCTGGCCGCCCAGTTGTTGTTCGTCATATTCTCGGTTGCGCCGTAGTCCATGGCGATCCAGTCCGGCTTGGCGGCAATCAGGGCGTCACGTACTTTCTTCATGACTTCCAGATCTTCGGAACAGGCTTCGCCGCCGAAGTAGAAGGTTGCCAGCGTAATTGCGTCCATCATCTCGGGCAGTACGTTGATCTTGCCTTTCAGTTCGTCGGGAACATCGAGAAAGATCGCCGTGGTGTTGATATCACCCGAATAGACCTTTGTGTTTACCGAGAAGGCTGTTGACCCCCATTGCCACGGAACCGACCACTCACGGCCTTCGTCCCAGGCGACCGTCATCCATTCGGGCGCAATATTCTCGTGGTTGGGCAGTCGTGACAGATCCAACTCCTGCACCAGGCCCTTCTCGCGATACACCGGAACATAGTTGGCCGAGGGCACGACCAGATCGAATCCGTGCCCGCCGGCTTCGATCTTCGCCAGAGCCGTGTCATTGGAGTCATAATCCGTCACCGTCACCTTGATTCCGGTCTCGGCTTCGAACTTCGCAAGCAGTTCGGGGCTGGTGTAGTTGCCCCAGTTGTAAAGTTGCAACTCGCCCTCTGCGACTGCAAATGTGGCAGAAGCGAAGGTGAGTGCCGTTGATAGCAGTATTTTCTTCATTTTGCTTTCCTTACTTGTTTAGGAGTGTCAGGTCTTTCTGCGGGTCATGAGAAAGAAGGTAATCAGAAGCAACAAAGTCACGCCCAGAAGCATCGTTGAGATTGCATTGATTTCTGGAGTCAACTGGCGGCGCATCTGGCCAAGCATGTAGGTGGGCAGCGTATCCTGTCCGGCGGTTTTGACGAATTCAGTGATGACAACGTCATCAAGGCTGACAACAAAGGCGAGCATGGCGCCTGCGATCACGCCAGGGAAAAGGAGCGGCAAGGTTATGCGGCGAAAGGTTTGCCAGGAACTCGCGTAAAGGTCAGCAGCGGCTGTTTCGAGCGTTGTATCCATCCCTTCGAGCCGTGCCCGGATCGGCAGATAGGCAAAGGGAACGCAGAAGGCCGAATGCGCCAGAATGATATAGCCAAGCCCCTGATAGCCGG
>CAIXBE010000488.1 GCA_903917595.1 uncultured Rhodobacterales bacterium | reverse complement strand
TTGTCCCGCTGGCGCATTCCCCCGGCCACGCCCAAGCCGATTTCGGCGAAGCTATTGTGGTGATCGGCGGCGTGGAGCAGAAGGCACATTACTTTGCACTTGATCTTCCCCACAGCGATGCGTGCTTTGTTCGCGCTTATCCTGCTGCCGTGTCCGAGGCTTGGGTTGACGGCCACGTCCATGCTTTTGCCTTCTTCGGCCGTGTTCCGCAGTCGGTGCTTTACGATAATGATCGGTGCCTTGTGGCGAAGATCTTGCCGGATGGTTCGCGCAAGCGGACCAAACTGTTCAGCGGGTTCTTGTCGCACTACTTCATTCAGGATCGTTATGGCCGTCCGGGCAAGGGCAATGACAAGGGGGCCGTCGAGGGCCTCGTCGGTTATGCGCGGCGCAGCTTCATGGTGCCCATCCCCCGCTTTGCGACGTGGGCAGCGTTCAATCTTTGGCTAGAAGAGCAATGCCGCAAGCGCCAATCAGATGTCTTGCGCGGTCATACCGAGACAATCGGGCAGCGCTTGGCGCGTGATCTTGAGGCCATGATGGATCTGCCCGCATCACCGTTTGACGCCTGCGATCAGGCCACCGGTCAGGTGAACTCGCAGTCCTTGGTGCGCTACAAAACCAACGATTACTCGGTGCCGGTTGCCTATGGTCATCGTGACGTCTGGCTTCGCGGTTATGTCGATCAGGTGGTCATTGGCTGTGGCGGTGATGTCATCGCCCGCCACCCCCGCTGTTGGGATCGCGAAGACATGGTCTTTGACCCGATCCATTATCTGCCCCTGCTGGAGCAGAAGGTGGGCGCCCTCGATCAAGCGGTCCCTTTGGCCGGTTGGGATCTGCCGGAAGAGTTCGCAACCCTGCGCCGCCTGATGGAAGCCCGGATGATCAAGGCGGGTCGGCGCGAGTATGTGCAGGTCTTACGGCTTTTGGAGACATTCGAGATGGCAGACCTGCAGGTTGCCGTCAAAAATGCCCTGCGGATGGGGGCGATTGGCTTTGACGCCGTCAAGCATCTCGTGCTGTGTCAGGTCGAGAGACGGCCGCCCAAGCTGGATCTGGATGTCTATCCCTATCTGCCCAAGGCCAACGTCGGCACGACATCCGCGGCCAGCTACATGTCCCTGATGCGGGGGCGGGCAGCATGAGTGACACCCCCCAAATCCTTCTGAACCACCGCCTCAAGTCCCTGCGGTTGCCAACTGTGCTGCGGGAATACAGCAAACTGGCCAAGCAGGCTGCGGCCGAAGGGCTGGACCACATCCAGTTCCTGGCGCGCCTGGTTGAGTTGGAGATGATCGATCGGGAACGCCGCATGATCGAGCGCAGGATCAAGGCGGCCAAGTTCCCGGCAGTTAAGAGTATAGACAGCTTTGACTTCAAGGCGATCCCGGCCCTGAACAAGATGCAGGTGTTGGAACTGGCGCGCTGTGAATGGGTCGAGCGGCGTGAGAATGTCATCGCCCTTGGCCCGTCAGGCACCGGTAAAACCCACATCGCCCTCGGCCTCGGGTTAGCCGCCTGCCAAAAGGGCCTGTCCGTCGGCTTTGTCACCGCCGCCGCACTCGTCCATGAGTTGATGGAGGCGAGGGACGAACGCAGACTGCTGCGGCTTCAAAAGCAAATGGTCAGCCACAAGCTGCTGATCATCGACGAGTTGGGCTTCGTGCCGCTCAGCAAAACCGGCGCTGAGCTGCTGTTCGAGCTGATCTCGCAACGCTATGAACGGGGCGCGACATTGATCACCAGTAACTTGCCCTTCGATGAATGGACCGAAACCTTCGGGTCAGAACGCTTG
>CAIXBE010000487.1 GCA_903917595.1 uncultured Rhodobacterales bacterium | reverse complement strand
TTATCGATCGGTCACCAGAAATCGACGGACAAGGAAAGTCAGGCCGACTTCCGCACCCCATCGGCATCATGCACCAGCTTAGGTCGGGGCCGGAAGGCGCTGGCCACAGCATCAACCCCTGCGCGCAGGGGCGAGTCCATCAGGTGGGCATAGCGCTGGGTGGTCTGCATCTGACTGTGACCCAGCAGCTTGCCGATCATTTCGAGTGAAGCGCCACCGCTGACCAGCAGAGACGCAAAGGTATGACGCAGGTCGTGAATCCGCACATCCGGGATCCCCACCGCCTTCTGGATGGCTGCCCAAAACCTGCGGATTTCTTTCACCGGCTGGCCAGGAACATCGCCGGGAAACAGCAGGGCGCAGCCGCGCGGTACCAACAATTGCCGCTGGCGCACGATGGCAGCCGCCTCGTCGGATATCGGCAGGCGGTGGATTTTGCGTTGCTTTGTCATGGCTGCAGGCTTCGACCAGCTCAGATGCTCCAAATTGAAATGTTCGAAGCGCGCCTGCCGGACCTCGCCCACCCGCGCGCCAGTTAGCATGCAAAGGCGGATGATGTCCGCCGCGCGGCGGTCCTCAGCCGCCTCCAACGCCTCTGCAAGCTTGCGGATTTCTTCGCGGTTCAGGAAGCGTTCGCGCGGGTTCTCGATCCGGCGGCGGAAACTGGAGGCGGGATTGTCGTCGCGCCAGCCCCAACTGACCGCATAGGTGAACATCTTGCGCAGCACCTCGCCAGTACGGTTGGCGCGCACGGGCGTTGGCTTTGGCCCCTGAAGTTTCCGCGCCCGGTTGTTCGGCTTGGCCTTCGAAGGCCGGGCCCGCCCCGCGGCCACCTTGTTCAGCAGCTTTTCGACATCATAGGGGGTGATCTCCGTCACCAGCTTATTGCCCCAGTCCGGCGCAACCATCTTCGCCAGCATCGACTTCTGGTCCGAAGCATTCAGCGCAGAGAGGTGCGGCAGGTGCACCTCGGTGTAGCGGTCAATCAGATCCTTGAACCGCGGGGCATCCCGTCCGGTTTCCTTCTGTCCCAGCGGGTCACCCCCGGCGTCGATTTCGCGGCGCAGCTCTTTCGCCCGTTCCCGCGCAGCCGTGGTCGACCATTCCGGCCAGCGCCCGATGGTCATTCGCCGCTGCCGCCCGGCATTGCGATAGTCGATGGTGAAGGCCCGGCTGCCGGATCTGTAGATGCAGACGGCAAAGCCCCGCACCTCGGTGTCGAAAATCTGATAGTCCCGCCCCTTGGCCGGTTCGGCTTCGCGGACGGATTTCTCATTCAAACGCAATCGGTTGACCATGCAACTCACCCTCCAGTCGTCATCCCATGAGGCGTGGATTCGCGCCCGAAGCAAGTGAACCATGGCGGATGAGGTGGCGGTGTGGCGCAGGGTGGCAGTCATTTAGGTGGTGGGCGCCACCTAGCGATAATCCTGAGCGAAGTGAGCGAACAGCGCTCATCTAGTGATGCGACAAAACAATCGTGGCGTTAGTGTGGTAGCAGACAACCAAACGTGGTGCGACGGGTCAGTACGCTCACTTAGCAGGACGTGGCGCCTGAGCCGAACTGGCCGTCATCGCCTTGGTGATCGCAACCTGTAAGGTGAACGGTTTAGATCCCAATGCATGAAAGTCAAAAACGATCGCCGCCATCGTCACTGGGCACGGACAAAGCCGGATCGATGAATTGCTCCCTTGGAATTACACCTTCACAGTGTGATCGGGGCGCGATGCAATCATCGACTGCGATGGTTGCACCTCCAAACAGGTTAATGCCATGCTGCTCGGCGAAAACCTAGCTGTGCCAGAGGATGATCAAGTGTCATGTCGCAGCACGTGGATTGGTTACGCTGGGCGACCGTCTGGGCCGAGAGTAGCCTTCACGAGCAGAACCCTCCTCTTGCGGCCCGCTTTGGTGACAAAGACAATCTCTTCCGATCCATCTTCGTTGACCACATACTTCAACCGATGGACAGAAAACAACTGCCCATCAACGGAAACTTCCTTCTGATCAACAGACAGGGAAACATTGCGCATCTCACCTGCCAAACGGGCGAGGATGATTTCCAAGGACTCGGCTTCGAGAAGGCGCACTTCCCTTATGATTTGAGTAAGAGTGATCGGCTCAAGGCCTCCTTTTTCACGCTCTTCATTGAGGCGGCGCATTGTCTTGCGTGTGAAAAGATACCCGAGCGTAGCAGCAGCTGTAACCACTGTTCCGGCAATCGCCCATCCGACTGGTGTTAGACCAAGAAACGTTGCCACTGGCGCAATGCCAAGCGTGCTTGCCGCACCGCCGAGACCAACAGCCGTTAGCGCGGAACCAACTCCAAGAGCGGCGCTGGAGGAAAACGCGGCCAAGCCTCCGGTTGCGCCGAAAAGTCCGGCGGCTGATACTAGTCCGAGACTGCCGAGCAGGGTGCTGTTCCCAAGGACAAACGCTCCAATCCACGTGCTGGACAGTGTGCCCGCGATATAACCCGCAGCCCCTGTTGATGCGATCCATGCGCCTGAAGAGTGAAGAACTGGAATCGCGATGGCGAGAAAAGGCAACGGCATGACTAGGCTCCAACGTTCGGCAACAAACGAAAGGTAAGTGTTCACAGGATTGCGTTCAAGTGTCCGTGATAGGCGTTGCTCGAACGACAGGCATGGACATAGCTGATGCCGCTATGAATGACGCC